>CAZOOH010000011.1:0-21486 GCA_964581375.1 uncultured Muribaculaceae bacterium | reverse complement strand
GCTTATTCTCCTGGATGAACGAGGTGTTAGGAGGAGCTCTTTAGATTTTGCAGCCTTCATAGAGCAGAGGAGAGTTGCTGCTACAAAGAGCATAGTTTTTGCAGTGGGTGGGGCGTACGGCTTCTCATCTAAGGTATATGAAAGAGCTACCGGATTGTTGTCGCTCTCGGACATGACCTTTTCACACCAGATGGTCCGGCTTATCTTTGTTGAGCAGCTATACAGGGCATTTACCATAATAAAAGGGGAGCCGTATCACCATAAATGATGAAGAAGTTTATGAAAAAAATACTATTCAAAAAAGAGGCAATATTGTTAATTATATCTTTGTTGCTCATTTTTGCCTCTTTTCTTGAGTTTTCTACAACCGAATCTGTAGGAAGAAAGGTAAAAAATCTTGAATCCAGAATTCATAAAAGAGAGGCAATCCTGGAAAAATATGCAAAAATAGCCTTAGATAGTCCACCCGATAAATTTTTAGAGATTCCCGATTTACCTCAGGATATGGTTATTTACAGGTACTGTGCCGATACTCTCCAATCCTGGATTAATCAATTGCCGGTTTCAAATGATGATATCGATTTTTATCCGTTTGGATATCGAATCAACTATTTGAGCAGCAGGGGTGTTGCAAATACGCCATTGGCCTACCTCTCTTTGGAAGAACAATATGTAAATCTCGGTTCTGCCTGGTATATAGTTAAAGTTTATTCAAAAGAGATAAATGTAATTACAAAAGAGAAGGTAATTGTTATATCTGCCTTGCTGGTTCAAACAGATTACAGAAATGAGAATTCTAAATTGCGGAATGAAATTAATCCAAAATTCAACTTACCTAAAAACCTTTCTATTGTCCCGGTTACTTTCGACGAATCTTATGTAGTTAAGGGCAAAGATGGAAAAGAGCTCTTTTTTGTGCTGGAAGATACTCCTGATTTTTACGGTCGCAGCGGGACAAATCTCAGGTGGATTTCTGTAATTCTTATAATCACTGCGCTCTTTATCATTCTAAGACGTAAGAGAAAAATTAAAATGTTCCTGATTTTTACCGGGTTCATGTTTGTTGTAAAACTTTTCGAAATTTATTTCTCTTCGGTGTTTGTGAGTGATATAAAGCTTTTTTCACCTTCGCTTTATGCAGATTTCGGTTTTTCGAATTCGCTGGCAGATCTGCTTATAAACAACGTCTTAATTGTGATGATTATGGCGGCAATGTTTATGGTCAGAAGAGATATTGCATCTAAATACATTAAAGGAAAACCTATTGTGAAAAAGAGAATTGCGGCATTACTGCTCTTTGTCCCGGCGGTTCTCTTTGCCTATATTACCGTAAGTTTGCGATCGATTATTCTCAACTCAAACATTGTTTTAGAGTTATATAAATTGGATGAGTTCTCTATATATACCCTTTTAGTCTATTTCTCATACGGAACACTCTTTATTGCACTACTTTTTTCACTTCAGTTATTGAGACCGGTTTTCAGGCCATCCGGCAAAATATCATTCTTCAAAATGAAACCGATGCTTATCTATGTTACGGCAATTTCACTATACTCCTTGCTCATAGTAAGCTACTTCGGCTTTCAAAAAGAGAACAACAGAAACAGGGTTTGGACCACAAAAATGTCAATTGAGAGGGATCTAAATTTTGAACTGCAGTTGCGATCATTAGAGAAGCTCATTCAGAATGACCCTGTTATAAGGATATCTTCTGAAGTAAACGATCAGCCTACAATAGTTAAACAGCTGACTGAGACCTATTTGTGGAGAATACTGCAAAATTACGATCTGAATGTGACAATTTGTAATGAACAAAGCGTAATAAGACTTGATAATTCTTCAATTGTTCCTTGCCTTGAATATTACCGGCAAGAGACAAATAGTTACGGTATTCCGGTTTACTCAACATCTCAAATCTTTTTCCTGAATAACTACAACGGTCGCATAAGTTATTTGGGAGTATTTGAATATCCCAGCTTTAAAGGAAGTATAACTGTTTTTCTGATGTTTGAATCCAAACTGATGAACAGAGAGAACAACTACAGAGACATTTTATTGCAAAATCAGAATTCCGATAATCTGAATCTGCCGTCCAGCTACTCTTACGCCAAGTATTTGAATAAAAGACTTACAACATACGGCGGAGAGTATAACTATCCGGTAATTCTCAAAGAAGATAAAATTAAAGGTTTTACGGTAACTAAGAAGGACAAGTACATACACTTCATAAACAGTGTTTCGCCCGACAATGTAATTATCATCAGCAGACCTGTCCGCAGTATCTTCCCGTATTTTGTCTCTTTTTCATATACTATGATCTTCTTTTCGTTAATGATTGTAGGATTGGTTAAACTACAGACTTCAAAATTTAATTACAGGTTTCCGACAAACTCATTCAGGAGTAAAATCACATTCCTTATTTTGTCGTCACTCTTTTTTGCTTTGATTAGTATGGGTGCCGGAAGTATATGGTATACACTTAATTATATAAAAGAGAGCAGTCGTTTGCAGATGGAAGATAAAATGGAATCCGTTCAAACAACTCTTTCGGAGAATAGCCGTTTTGTCGACAGGTACAACGATCCGAACTTTAATAATCTTGATCTTTACGCTACTATGAATAAGCTCAAGAATAATGCTCAGATTGATATTAATATTTATACACCCGACGGTCGACTCATCAGGACAACACAACAAGAACTTTTTGACAGTTATATACTGGGGAACAGAATGAACCCTGTTGCTTACAATGAGCTTATAAACAATCACAAAAAGCAGGTTATAAACAGAGAACATCTTGGAGATATCTCTTACTACTCACTTTATGCCCCTCTATTTAATCGTTCGGGCAAACTGATAGCTATTGTAAATATTCCTTATTTCTCGGCAGATTCCAGTTTATGGAGCGACTCCTCAAGTATAATTGCCACAATCATAAATATATATCTGCTTTTATTGATTGCAGCAGTACTAGGTGGAATAATGCTTTCAAATTCGCTCTCCAGACCACTTGCCGAAATCAGTAAAAAGATGCAGTTGCTCAATGTAAACAGACAGGCCGAACATATTGATTATAACAATAAAGATGAACTGGGAATTCTCGTTGCCGCATATAATAAAATGGTTGACGATTTAGAGGAGAGTACAAAGCAACTTGCTCAAAGTGAAAGAGAGCAAGCATGGCGGGAGATGGCAAGACAAATAGCTCATGAAATTAAGAATCCTCTGACTCCTATGAGGTTAAGTATTCAGCATCTGGTCAGATTGAAGCAAAAAAATGTTCCTGAATGGCAAACTAAATTTGACGAAATTGCTTCCACATTAATTGAACAAATCGATATATTGTCGGAAGCAGCTTCTGAATTCTCAAGCTTCTCAAGGTTCTATTCCGAAGAGTTAGCCGACATAAACATCAAAGCTCTTATTAAGGAGCAAATTGTACTGTTCAATACACGTGATAATCTGGAAATCACGCTTGATACACAGTTGAAAAAGGCTACAATTATTGCGCGTAAAGGTCAGATAACAAGAGTTTTGGTAAACCTGATTTCCAATGCGGTACAAGCTGTGGAGCATCAAAGTGAAGCAAAAATATTGGTTACACTCTCAGGCGATAATGATTATATAACACTTTCGATAGAAGACAGCGGGTCGGGAGTTCCGGAAGAGTATGTAAATAAACTGTTTAAGCCGAACTTTACAACAAAGAGCGGCGGTACAGGATTAGGATTGTACATCTGCCGAAGTATTATCGAACAGAGCCAGGGCACAATAAGTTACAGAAGGTCCGAGAAATTGGGAGGAGCCTGTTTTACTTTTGCCTTAAAAAAATCTGAATAGGAACTCCGGTAAAATCGAAATGTTTTCTGATTTTATTTTCCAGGAATCTTTTATAATCTTCCCTGATGTATTGAGGCAGATTACAGAAGAAAGCAAATGAAGGTGTTTGCGACGGTAACTGAGTAATATATTTGATTTTAATATATTTTCCTTTAGTAGAAGGGGGTGGAAAGTTTTCTATTTCCGGTAACATAAATTCATTAAGTTTAGAGGTCGATATCTTTTTACTGCGGTTTTGGTAAACCATGGCAGCAGCCTCTAGTACTTCCAGAATTCGCTGTTTATTGATTACTGATGTGAAAATAACAGGTACATCGGTAAATGGAGCCAATTTAGAGAGAATTACAGATTTGTGCTCTTTCATAGTGTTTGAGTCCTTATTTTCCACAAGGTCCCATTTATTTACAACAATTACACAACCCTTTTTATTTTTAAGAATTAAATTGAAGATAGCCATATCCTGTGCTTCGACACCTGATTGGGCATCAAGCATAAGAATACAAACATCGGAACTCTCTATCGATCTCACCGACCTCATTACTGAGTAAAATTCGAGATCCTCTTTCACCTTTGCTTTTTTTCTCAGACCGGCTGTGTCGACAAGCATAAACTCGTAGCCGTATTTATTATAAAGCGTAGATATTGAATCCCTTGTAGTTCCTGCCACCGGCGTAACGATATTTCTCTCTTCGCCTAAGAGTGCATTAGTGAGAGAAGATTTTCCGACATTTGGCTTTCCTACAATTGTGATGTAAGGAATCTCCTTTACTTCGGGTTCACTCTCCTTCTCCGGGAGAATCTCTAAAATCTTATCCAGTAAATCGCCTGTTCCACTGCCGCTGGCAGCAGCAATTGCCCAAGGCTCTCCCAATCCGAGTGAATTGAATACATGCATATCGTACATTTTATCACCGGTATCAACTTTGTTGGCAGCCAGAAGTATAGGCTTTTTTGAACGACGTAAAATATCTGCAACAGCCATATCATAGTCGGTAATACCAGTTCCCACATCACACAAGAAGAGAACAACATCGGCCTCTTCAATTGCAAGTACAACTTGTTTACGAATTTCAGTTTCGAAAACATCATCGGAATTTGTTGCGAATCCACCAGTATCGATAACCGAAAACTCTCTGCCGCACCATTCGCAACGGCCGTAATGGCGATCGCGGGTAACACCGGCTACCTCATCAACTATTGCTTTACGCATTCCTACAAGGCGGTTGAAAAGAGTCGATTTACCCACATTCGGGCGTCCGACGATTGCTACTATACTCATATAATTTAATTTATTTTATTGATGAAAAGGCACATCCGTCGCATCCTCCCGGACCGCAAACTTCGGATTCACAAGATGCATCAACACCTTTCTTGCGCCACATTTTAATTTCGTCGTGTTTTGCACACTTAATTCCCTTCTTTAACATTGCTTTATTGTTACTAATTTCGGTATCGGGAAATTTACCGTCCTTTTTCAGGATAATGCCTATCGACAGCAGTAAAATACTTACTCCTATGAATACAAGCGCAGCTATTAATGTTTCCATAATATATTTACAACCACTTATTCTCCGGCAGAATAGGGTGTTTACTAATTTTAATAATCTGAGGAAGTTGGTGGACTTTAAAGCCGGCAGCCCTCCTAAGCGATTGAATTTTATCTAATAACTCTTTCTCAACGCCTCTTGCTATCAACTCCTCCTCACTTTTTTGTTCATCAATCAATTCTACAAGAATAGGGTCTAAAACAGGATACTCAGGAATAGAATCACTATCTTTTTGTCCGATACTTAGCTCGGCAGATGGAGCTTTTGTCAATACAGAATCAGTTATAATTGTCCGGTCACCGTTTATAAAACGTGCAAGTTCATAAACCTGGCACTTATAAATATCGGCAATTGGCATTATTGCACCTGACAGGTCACCGTAAAGAGTTCCGTATCCAACTGCAAGTTCACTCTTGTTTGTAGTATTTAACACCAGAGCGTCGTAATGGTTCGAAAATGCCATTAGAATTACACTTCTCAACCTTGCTTGAATATTCTCGACAGCAATCTGCTTTGGATTCTCTCCAAAATATTCCGACAACTCTTTAATCAATTTGTGAAAAGCCTCTTCAATAGGAGCAATATGATATTTAATACCCAGATTTTCGGCAATTTCAATAGCATCGGTAACTGAGTGCATTGTGGAGTAGGGTGATGGCATTAATACAGCAGTCACATTCTCCTTCCCAAATGCTTTAACAGCAAGGGATACAACTACAGCAGAATCAATACCTCCCGAAAGGCCAACAATCGCTTTGGTTTTTGACGCACGTTGGAAATAGTCCCGAAGTTTACCGATAATTTTATCGTGAATCTCCTCAATTGAAAATGCTTGTTTCATGGTTAAAAAATAAAGCTAGTGCTAATTGATTGGTAATTATATACTTTACTTATAACGTCGGCAAAAATATCTGCCACAGAAATAATCTTAATTTTGCTTTTGTCGATTTCAGGATCATCGGTCAAAGGAATTGTGTCCGACAAAACAACTTCAACCAATCTGGAATTTGCAATTCTTTCATAAGCAGGTCCCGACAAAACAGCATGAGTAGCCAAAGCCCGAACGCTCTTAGCCCCTTTATCCATAAGCATATCGGCCGCTTTAGTGATTGTACCTGCAGTATCAATCATATCGTCGATAATAATAATATTGCGTCCCTCAACTTCGCCGATTGCAGTCATAGAGCCAACAACATTCGCTTTTTCTCTTGATTTATGGCAGATAATCAGCGGACATCCAATAATTCTCGAGTAAGCATTTGCTCTTTTGGCACCTCCTATATCGGGAGCAGCAATAGAGAGGTTTTCAAGTTTGAGATCTCTCAGATACGGCAAGAAGATTGAGCTTGCGTAAATATGGTCGACAGGAACATCGAAGAACCCTTGAATTTGATCGGCATGAAGATCGGCAGTCATAACTCTGTCACAACCGGAAGCACTTAATAGATTCGCAACCAGTTTAGCTCCTATCGGTACCCTCGGCCTGTCTTTTCTGTCTTGTCTTGCCCAGCCGAAATAAGGGATAACCGCAATAACCTTGTAGGCAGATGCTCTTCTTGCAGCATCGACCATGAGCAATAATTCGAAAATATTCTCCACAGGAGGGAAAGTACTCTGAACTATGAACACTGTAGCGCCTCTGACGCTTTCATCCAATGCGGGCTGAAACTCGCCGTCACTGAACACCATTACAGATGCCTTACCAAGTTCGAGTTTAAGTGATTTGGCGATCTTCTCGGCCAAATATCGGGAGTTTCTGCAGGAAAAAACTTTTATTTGATGTTGGTGTTCCATATATATTATTTTTTTAAAAGGGTTCCAATATAGTCTAAAACCTCCTCACGACCGTTTCCTTCGGCAGCAGAAGTCAAAAAAACAGGAGGTAATTCCTCCCAGTAATTCATTAATTCGGCATTATTCTTTTGTACCTGTTTTCCTAACGACTCTTTTCCAAGTTTATCGGTTTTTGTATAAACGATGGAAAACGGGACACCGGCATTCCCAAGTTCAATCAAAAATTGCAGGTCATTTTTTTGCAAATCGAGCCTGCAGTCAAGAAGCACAAAAAGATTAATAAGTTCCTCGGAATTATTGAGATAATCCGTAATAATCTTTTGCAGATTATCTCTTTGAGTTTTTGAGGTTCTGGCATAGCCGTAACCGGGTAAATCGACTAGGTACCAACTATCGTTAATCTTAAAATGATTGACGAGTTGTGTTTTACCGGGCTTAGAAGATGTAAGAGCCAGATTTTTTTGATTACAAAGTGAATTTATAAGGGAAGATTTGCCAACATTGGAACGTCCAATGAATGCAAATTCAGGCAACTTTTGTTTTGGCTTTTGATCGACAAACCTGCTGCTTCCCGAAAATATTGCTTGCGATATCTTCATAGATTTTTTACCCGCTGCAAAGGTACAATAATATGCTTATATTTGTATGGTTTATAAGATAAAAAATCATAAATGGATACAAAAGAGCACATTTCATTGCTGGAGCTGTTAGGAAGAGTAAAGGGGGCAATTGAAAGGGAGGTATCATCACAACTCTGGATTAAAGCCGAAATCTCCGATATTAAGAACCATTCTGCAGGTCATTGCTATCTTGAGCTGGTAGATACCGGCAAAGATGGCGACGAAGTTGAAGCAAGAGCACAGGGAATTATCTGGAGCTCTGTTTATAAAATGCTTAAACCATATTTTGAGACTACAACCGGGTATCAACTTGCCAGAGGAATGCACATTCTAATAAAGGCTCAGGTTCAGTTCAGTACACTTTACGGCCTCAGCTTAATTATATCGGATCTTAATCCCTCATTTACGATCGGAGAGCTTGAAATAGAGCGTCAGAAGAGTATTCTCAAGCTTAAAGAAGAGGGAATGTTTGAGATGAATAAAGAGCTTGAAATTCCTAAACTTCCCCGCAAATTTGCAGTAATTTCGTCGGAGAGTGCTGCCGGATATCTCGACTTTATAAAGCATCTGCACGAAAACGAATACGGCTACAGATTTCAAACCACACTCTTTACAGCACCCATGCAAGGCGAAGCCGCTCCGGCGGGAATTATCGAAGCAATGGACAGAGTTGCTCAAAATCTGAGCTCTTATGATGCGCTTTTAATTCTGAGAGGAGGAGGTTCTACTCAGGATTTAAGATGTTTTGACGATTATGAGCTTGCCGTAAATATTGCTCAATTTCCTCTTCCCGTAATAACAGGGATAGGTCACGAACAGGACTTTCATATTGCCGATATGGTTGCCAACACATACCTCAAAACACCAACAGCAATTGCCAATTTTATTGTTGATAAATTTTCGGCAGAAGAGGGAAATATTACTTCTATTGCTGCTAGATTATCATTATCTTTACGCACGAGGATAATTAATGAGGAGAATCGACTTAGAAGGGTGGCAGATGCTCTTTTTACCGGATGTAAAAGTCGTTATATAAATGAGCAGCATGCTGTTGAATTACTTGAACAAAAGGTTGTTATGAACAATCCGCTGGCATTGCTTGCAAAAGGCTATGCCTTGGTGTTAAAGGAGAGAGAAAAGGTTATTTCGGCAGATGCTCTTAAAGCAGGAGATGAGATAGATGTTGTTTTGCAAAAGGGTACTGTTGAATGTTTAGTTAAAAAATTAAAATGAAAAAAGATACAAATCTTACATACGAAGAGGCTGTTAAAGAGTTAGAGCTGCTGGCAGCCAAAATTGAAAATCCGCAAACTCCGCTCGATACAATATCAGGTGAGGTAAAAAAGGCCCTTGAACTTGTCAAATATTGCAAGGGTAAGTTGCGGGACTTCGAAACAAAGATTGAGGAACTAAAAGAGTAGTAATTATGGAGGAGTTGAGATTATGGGTGGAAGATCCTTGGCTTGAGCCGTATAAAAAGAGTATTTGGAATCGGTATCAAAGTGCTCTTATTAAGTATCTCGATATTGCCGGATACAACAGTAATCTCAATTCGGCAATTAACTCACACCTCTATTACGGAGTGCATAAAGAGAAAAAGTATTGGATTTTTCGAGAATGGGCTCCAAATGCCACTGCTTTATTTCTTATAGGCGATATGAACTCGTGGCAAAAGAGTGATGAGTTCCGGTTTACTAATATTGGCGACGGCAATTGGGAACTAAAAGTTTCGACCGGTAAGATTTCACATCTGCAATACTATAAATGGTTTATCGAGTGGCCGGGAGGCAGTGGAGAGCGTTTACCTGCTTACGCAACTCGCTGTGTTCAGGACGTGGAGAGTTATATTTACTCTGCCCAAATTTGGGACCCGGTTCCATATAAATGGGAAAATAAACAACCCGTAAAACCTTCGAATCTGCTCATTTATGAAGCCCATATTGGAATGAGCGGCGATTTTGAAGGTATAGCCTCTTATGAATATTTTAGGCTAAATGTTTTACCCCGCATTGTTGATCTTGGCTATAACACTATTCAATTGATGGCTGTACAGGAGCATCCTTATTACGGGTCATTCGGGTATCAGGTTTCTAACTTTTTTGCTGCAAGTTCAAGATACGGCACTCCTGAGGAACTTAAATTGCTCATTGATCAGGCTCATGGTTATGGAATTTCTGTTGTTCTAGATATAGTTCATTCACATTCGGTCAATAATGTTAATGAGGGGCTTTCCGAGTTTGACGGAACCGATTATCTTTACTTTCATAAGGGAGAGAGAGGGAGGCATCCTGCTTGGACATCTAGGTGTTTCGATTATGGTAAGGATCAGACAATCAAATTTTTACTCTCCAATTGTAAATATTGGCTGGAGGAGTATAAGTTTGACGGATTCCGTTTCGACGGAATCACAAGTATGATCTATTTCGATCACGGACTTGGAGTGGCATTTACCGACTACTCGTTCTATTTTAATGATAACCAAGATATTGATGCTCTTGTGTATCTTACTCTTGCAAACAGACTTATCAAAGAGATTAATCCGAATGCGATTACAATCGCCGAAGATGTAAGTGGTTTTCCGGGCCTTGCCGCACCTTTTGAATCGGGAGGGGTCGGATTCGATTACAGAATGAGTATGGGTATTTCCGACAATTGGATTAAGTGGATAAAAGAGCTTAAGGATGAAGATTGGAACATGGGTAATATCTACTTTGAACTTACCAATAAAAGATCAGATGAAAAGACTGTCAGTTACGCCGAGTGTCATGATCAGGCGATGGTTGGCGATAAGACAATTATATTCAGGCTTTTAGATGAAGAGATGTACTATTCAATGAGCAAAGATATTCCAAACCTTCTTATTGACAGGGGAATAGCTCTGCATAAAATGATTCGTCTTGTTACTTTATCGACGGCAGGAAACGGGTATCTCAATTTTATGGGAAATGAGTTCGGCCATCCCGAGTGGATTGATTTTCCCAGAGAGGGAAACGGATGGTCATATTTTTATGCGCGACGTCAATGGTCTTTAGCCGATAATGAAAATTTACGTTATAAATATCTGCTCGATTTCGATAAATCGATGATATCGGTTGCTAAATCGGAAAATCTTTTTGAGGGAACTCCAAAATTGATTTTTGACGATAACGAGAAGCAGATTTTATCGTTTATAAGAGGCAATCTTATATTCGTTTTTAATTTTAACCCTTCGGTTTCTTTCTTTGATTACAAAGTATCGGTACCGCAAGGTGAATATAGAATTATACTGGACAGCGATTCAGGAGAATTCGGAGGATTTAACAGAAATAATCCGGATGTTAAACATTTAACAATTAATTCCGGAAAGGCTCATTTTGTTTCGTTATATTTGCCTTCCAGGAGTGTTTTGGTTTTAAAAAGAGATAAATAAATTATTATAGAAATGGCGTATTTGAAATTTCACAAGGAGGCTTTGGTAAACCTGGAGTATTCGCTTAAAAGAGAGTTTTTAAGCAGTAATCATTCCGGGGGTTACACTTACACAACAATAGCGGGTTGTAATACACGAAAGTATCACGGGCTGCTTATAGTGCCGCTTGAACAATTCGGAGGCGAAAAACATCTGCTTTTATCTTCTCTTGATGAAACTCTTATTCAGCATGAGAAGGAGTTTCACCTTGGCATACACCAGTACGACGAAATATATGACCCCAGGGGGCATAAATATATTGTAGATTTTGAAATAGATAAATGTGTTGCCGTAACATACAGAGTCGGCGGGATGTTGTTGAGAAAGGTGATTTTGCTCTCATACAACAAAGATCAATTATTGATACAGTACACTCTTCTGGAGGCTCATTCTCCTACGGTTATGAGACTCAAGCCATTCCTGGCTTACCGAAATATTCATAATCTCTCAAAAGCAAACAATAATATAAATTTCCACTACAGAGAGGTAGAAAACGGCATTAGTACAAGGATGTACGATAAATTCCCTGAACTGTTTATGCAGATGAGTGTAAAAAACGAGTTTGTATTAAACCCCGATTGGTATTTCAATATTGAGTACAAAGAGGAGCGAAGGAGGGTATTCGATTCCAAGGAAGATCTTTTTGTTCCTGGATATTTTGAGTTTCCTCTGAAAAAGGGTGAGAGCGTAATTTTTTCTGCATCTCTTACGCCGGAGAAGGCATCTGCACTAAAAAAAGATCTTACAAAACAGCTGTCATTCCGTACACACAGAGATACTTATGTAAATACTCTTAAGGTAACTGCAAGACAATTTTTAAATGTTCGTAACGGCGATACCGAAATTTACGCCGGATTTCCGTGGCTCGACAAGAATATTCGTGAAACTCTTATAGCTGCTGCTGGGCTTACGGTTTACGCCGATGGCAGCATTAAGCAGTTTTACGACATAATAGAGACTGTTATTCGAAAAGAGAACGACAAACTGGTCAGAGAGAGCGAACAACCGGATATTCCGCTTTGGTTATTCCGGGCAGTTCAACAGCTTGGTGAGGCTGAGGGTAACAAACAGAAGGTATGGAAAAAATACAGAAAGATTCTTCTCGAAATTCTGGAAAATTTCAGAAACGGCAGTCGAAATAATGTTACTCTTCACGAAAATGGTTTATTGTGGGCGGAGGAGCAGGGTGTAGCTCTCAGCTGGATGGATGCATATGTCAACTCACTGCCTGTTACCGAAAGGGCCGGATATCAGGTAGAGCTTAACTCATTGTGGTATAATGCAATCTGTTTTGCTTTAGAGATGGAGGGGGGAGCAAGTGCCAAAGAGTTCAGAAAACTTTGGGAGAGCATTAAGGATGAGACAGCAAAAAGCTTTATTAAGGCATTTTGGGTCGAAAAAGAGAGCATTATGGCCGATTACGTTGGGCATGAAGGGCAGAATAAAAGTGCCAGACCAAACCAGTTGTTTACTTGTGCTTTAGAATATTCGCCTGTAAGCGACGAAATAAAATCTGCCGTACTCTCAAATATATGTAAGGAGTTAATGACTTCCAGAGGTATACGTACGCTATCGCCAATGCATCCTCAATATAAACCGGAGTATGACGGTGACCAGTTCTCGAGAGATATGGCTTATCATCAGGGTACTACAAGGCCTTGGCTGCTCGGATTTTATATAGAGGCATCTTTAAAGTTATACGGGAAATCTTTTATACGAAAAGCCGAAGAGCTTATTGCTGCATTTGAAGAGGATATGACTGTACACTGTATAGGATCAATCTCTGAGTTGTATGACGGAGATCCTCCGTTCCAGCCACACGGATGCCCCTCTTATGCGGCAAGCGTGGCTGAAATCCTTCGCTCCGTTTATTTAATTAATAAATATAAAAACGATATATCATGAGGGTGTTGATGTTCGGATGGGAGTTTCCTCCTCACATTTCGGGTGGTTTAGGTACAGCTTGCTATGGTTTAACTAAAGGATTGGCATCGAATGATGTGGAAGTTTTGTTTGTAATGCCGTCTGCCTCAGGTGATGAAGACCAGCAATCGGTTCAAATAATCAACGCAAGCGATATAGAGGTAACCGAATCAATCCGCGATCTTGAAAGCTTTACCGATAAGGTTAAATTTATTAAGATTGATTCAACGCTATTACCGTATCTTGATCCTGTTGAGTTTAAAAAACTTATTACTAAGGATAGAGAGACTCAACAAGAATGGTTCAAGATTCATTATGGCGAAAAATACAAGTTTTCGGGAAAATATGGAGCAAATCTTATGGAAGAGGTAGCTCGTTATGCTATAATCGCCGGAGAGATTGCTCTTAAATATGATTTTGACGTGATTCATGCGCACGATTGGTTAACATATTTAGCCGGAATTACTGCAAAACGTTTTACCGGCAAACCTTTGGTGGTTCACGTTCATGCTACAGAGTACGACAGAAGCGGCTCCAATATTAATACACAGGTGTCCGATATTGAAAAGGAGGGAATGATGGCAGCCGATAAGGTGATAGCAGTGAGTAATCTTACCCGAAATATAATTATAAATAAATATGGAATCAGTCCGGAGAAGGTAGTTACTGTTCATAATGCTGTAGATTTTGAAAATTTTGAATCGGTTCAGGTAAGCAGAGGGGTTAACGAAAAGATTGTAACTTTTTTGGGAAGAGTGACTTTTCAAAAAGGGCCTGAATATTTTATCGAAGCTGCCGACAAAGTTCTCAAAAAATATCCGAATGTAAGATTTGTTATGGCAGGCAGCGGCGACATGCTTAACCGGTCAATAAGGCGAGTTGCCAAACTCGGAATAGCAACGAAATTTCATTTTACGGGATTTTTAAAAGGAGATGATGTAAAGAGAATGTTTGCTTATTCAGATGTTTATGTTATGCCTTCGGTTTCGGAGCCGTTCGGAATATCGCCCCTGGAAGCTATGCGTTCAAATGTTCCGGCAATTATCTCCAAGCAGTCTGGTGTGGCGGAGGTTCTAAACCATGCAATTAAGGTAGATTTTTGGGATATTGATGCAATGGCAGATGCCATTTACTCACTTCTTAAGTATCCCGCAATTTCGGCAATGGCGGTGAGATGCGGCCTGGAAGAGGTAAATGCTCTTAAGTGGGATCATGCTGCAGGAATTGTAAAGTCTGTTTATGAAGAGGTTATAAAATGAAAAAATGATTTTTGATATATGAAAAAGACAGTTTGTTTTTATTTCCAGGTACACCAACCGGACCGATTAAGATTGTACAGATTCTTCGATATCGGTAAGGAGAGTTATTATTACGATGATTTTGCAAACAGAACTATTTTAAGAAGAGTAGCCGACAGATGCTACATTCCGGCGAATAATCTGATGCTTGAAGCAGTAAAAAAACATAAAGGGAAATTTAAAATTGCCTATTCAATATCGGCAGCCGCAATTGATCAATTTCAAATGTATGCTCCCGATGTAATTGAAAGTTTTAAAGAGTTGGCAGCAACAGGTTATGTTGAATTTCTGGGTGAAACTTATTCTCACTCACTTGCTTCTTTAATTTCACCGGACGAATTCAAAGATCAGGTAAAACTTCATTCAAAGAAAATAAAAGAGCTTTTCGGGAAATCGCCTAAAATCTTCAGAAATACAGAGCTTATATACTCAGACAAAATTGGAACAATGGTAAGCGAACTTGGATTCAAAGGGATGCTTACCGAAGGAGCAAAACAGATTTTGGGATGGAAGAGTCCAAACTATATTTATTGTAACCCTATCAATCAAGAATTTAAGTTGTTACTAAAGAATTTTTCGCTTAGTGACGATATCGCTTTCCGGTTTTCCGATAAAAAATGGGCAAGTTGGCCGCTCACTGTCGAAAAATATTCCGATTGGGTTTTAAAAGTGCTCGAAAAAGATGAGATCGTAAACTTGTTTATGGATTACGAAACTTTTGGAGAACATCAACCTCAATCTTCCGGGATATTTGAATTTTTACGGCATCTGCCCGATGAAATTCTTTCAAGAGAAAACATTGAGTTTTGTACACCATCAGAAGTATGTAAGAAACATAGTCCTGTAGCACCTTTGAATGTGCCGTTTGCAATCTCCTGGGCCGACGAGGAGAGAGATACCAGCGCATGGCTTGGAAACGAGCTGCAGAATGAAGCATTTAATAAGCTCTACTCAATAGAAAAAGATGTTAAAAAGTTAAACAATTCCGAACTTACAAGCGATTTTAGAAAGTTACAGGAGAGTGATCACTTTTATTATATGTGTACCAAATTCTTCTCCGACGGTGCGGTACATAAATATTTTAACCCCTACACCACACCTTATGAGGCTTTTATAAATTATATGAATATACTTAGCGATTTCATATTAAGGGTAGAAAGTGCAAAAACGAAGAAAGTTTAAAAACTATTATTAATATTGTGCCCTAATTATTCGGTAAATGTCAAATCAAAATAGCATTGCTGCCGATTATCTTTTTGAAGTTAGTTGGGAAGTTTGCAATAAAATAGGTGGAATTCATACAGTTATAGCGACCAAGGCTCTCAATTTGAGGGCAGAAATGGAGGACAGGCATATCTTGATAGGGCCTGACGTATGGAGAGACACTCATAATAATCCTGAGTTTCTTGAAGATGTGAACATCTTTAAGAGTTGGAAAAGCTTAGCTGTTCCCGAAGGTATAAGAATAAGAACAGGTCGCTGGAATATCCCCGGGAACCCTGTTGTTATATTGGTAGATTTCAGTGCGTTGATTTCTAAAAAAGACGAGATTCTTGCCGATTTATGGCTTAAATACGGTTTAGATTCTCTTAACGGCAGATGGGATTATATTGAGTCTGTACTTTTTGGTATAGCTACAGGCAGGGTAATTGAGAGTTTCATTAAATATAATCTTTCATCAAATCAAAAGAGTATTGCACAATTTCATGAATGGATGACAGGATCCGGAATACTATATCTGCAAGATAAGCATTTCCCGCTTGCGACTGTCTTTACCACTCATGCAACTGTTGTAGGTCGTTGCCTTGCAGGCAATCACAGACCTTTATACGACTCTCTGGAAAGTTACAACTCCGACAATATTTCGCACGAATTTAATGTATCTGCACGTCATTCATTAGAGAAGAGAGCCGCAAAATATTCCGATATTTTTACTACGGTAAGCGAAATTACTGCCCGAGAGTGCCGGTTTTTCCTGGACAGAATTCCTGATATTATTACGCCTAACGGATTCGAAAAGAGCTTTGTTCCAAATGAAGAGGAGAACAAAGAGTGGATAGATACCTCAAGAGCTACTTTGATTAATCTTGCAAAAGTAATGACCGGATTCGATTATTACGATGATGTAATTATTACCGGAACTGGAGGACGTTATGAATACTCAAATAAAGGAATAGATTTATTTTTAGATTCTCTTGGAGAACTTAACCGGAGAAAAGAGCTAAATAAAACTATCCTGGCATTTCTGTTTATACCTGCCGGGCATAACGGCCCCAATAAAGATTTACAAAATGCGTTAGTCAACCATGGCAGATACTTGACCAACTGTACCCATATGTTGCAAGAGCCCGATTACGATTCAATTCTGAACAGAATCAAAGAGCTTGGCTTATTGAACAGAAAAGAAGATAATGTAAAAGTCTTTTTTGTTCCATCTTATCTTAACGGGAACGACGGAATACTCAATATAAATTATTACCGCTTACTTTGCGGACTGGATGTTTCTGTATTCCCCTCTTATTATGAGCCTTGGGGTTACACTCCACTTGAGAGTCTTGCATTTGGTGTTCCAACTATCACTACTACATTGGCAGGATTCGGTTTGTGGGTAAAAGAGCATTTCAACGGAAATTCTGCCGGAATTGCTGTAATAGAAAGAGATGAAAAAAATTATGGCAATGTAGTTGCCAATGTCACAAATAAAATTCTCGAAATATCCGAACTTAATGATACAGGTAAATCGGAATACAGAAAGAGTGCTTTAGCTATTTCGCAAATCGCTCTATGGGAAAATCTTATAATTTACTATAAAAAGGCATATTTTAATGCCATCAAAATACTTTTGGAAACTAAAGAATTTAACAACGTGGTACACGACGACAAAGATAATTTCATATCAAAAAAAGATGTGAGTAATACACCTAATTGGACAAAGATATTGATAAGCAAACAGCTTCCTACAAGACTTCAGCACTTGGATACACTCTCGAAAAATCTTTGGTGGAGCTGGAATCAAAACGCAATCGATTTGTACGAGTCAATTGACAGTGATCTTTGGAACCATTGTAAGGGAAACCCGATTCTTATGCTCGATAAAATCTCTTTAAAAAAGTATCAAAAACTTGAAAAAGATTCAACTTTTTTAGGCAGATTAGATTCTGTTTATTCTGATTTTGAGGAATATATGGCGGCAAAAGATCAAATAAGCGGACCAAAAGTAGCTTATTTTAGCATGGAGTATGGTTTAGATAAATCTCTTAAAATCTATTCAGGCGGACTGGGTGTACTCGCAGGAGATTACTTGAAAGAGTCCAGCGATAAAATGGTGCCGATTACCGGAATCGGGTTATTGTATCGTTACGGTTATTTTAACCAAAAACTTACATCACACGGCGATCAGGTAGCTGACTATGAGGCACAGGACTTTACAAAAATTCCTGCTACACCGGTAAGAGATGCACAAGGTAATTGGATAAGTGTGAGCATTGCTCTTCCCGGCAGAAATATGTACGCAAGACTTTGGAGGGTAGATGTAGGTCGTACAGAGCTTTACCTTATGGATACCGATTTTGAAGAGAATCTGCCGGAGGATCGTTCGGTTACTCATCAACTTTACGGCGGCGACTGGGAGAACAGACTTAAACAGGAAATTTTGCTGGGCATTGGAGGAATAAGAGCATTAAGAGCTTTGGGTAAGGATTCTGAAGTTTATCACTGTAATGAAGGGCATGCCGCTTTTATTGGTTTGGAGCGACTCAGAGAATACATCTGCAAACAAAACCTCTCTTTTGCAGAAGCTTTAGAGGTTGTAAGAGCATCTTCTCTCTTTACCACTCATACTCCGGTACCGGCAGGGCACGATGCTTTTTCAGAGGATTTACTTAGAGGATATATGTCACATTATCCGGAACGTCTCAAAATTGATTGGAATACAATGATGGCGCTTGGCAAAATTGATCCGGCAAATTCGTCGGAAAAGTTTTCAATGAGTTATCTCGCATCAAATCTTTCTCAGGAAATTAATGGTGTTAGCTATTTACATGGTGAGGTCAGTAAAGAGATTCTGGCTCCGTTATGGCCGGGATATTTGCCCCAGGAGAGTCATGTAAGTTATGTAACAAACGGGGTACACTATCCTACATGGACTGCTCCTGAGTGGAAAGAGGTTCATTCTACAGTTTTTGGTGAGAACTTTAAATCCCATAATTACGATAAATCATGTTTTTCCGGTATTTACACTTTAGAGAATGCTAAGATTTGGGAAATAAGAACAAAATTGAGAAAAAGGCTTATTAAAACTGTAAAAGACTCATTGTCAGATCCATCTGCAACTGCTCACTATCCTCCTCATCAAATAGTTACCATTAAAGAGAACTTGAGAGACGACATACTTACCATTGGTTTTGCCCGTCGTTTTGCTACTTATAAAAGAGCACATCTGCTCTTCACAAATCTTGAGCGTTTAGACCAAATAGTTAATAATCCCGAAAGACCTGTTCAATTTCTGTTTGCCGGAAAAGCACATCCTGCCGACAAGGCGGGTCAGGATCTTATTAAGAGAATAGCAGAAGTATCGCTTATGCCACAATTTTTAGGCAAAATTCTTTTTGTTCCCGGTTATGATATGACTTTAGCTAAAGCTTTGGTTCAAGGTGTCGATATTTGGATGAATACGCCTACAAGACCGCTGGAGGCATCAGGAACAAGTGGCGAAAAGGCTGTTATGAATGGTGTTATGCACTTTTCTGTTTTAGATGGGTGGTGGGTTGAAGGCTATGTTGAGGGTGCAGGATGGGCACTGCCCCAAGAAAATACTTACTCTGACAGTAATTATCAAGATGAATTGGATGCCGCAACTATTTATAACATGCTGGAGAATGATATAGCCCCAATATTTTATGAAAATGATCAAAAAAATAATCTGCCTGAAGAGTGGATTGCTATTATAAAAAATACTGTTGCCAAAGTTGCTTGTAATTTTACTACAAACAGAATGTTAAGTGATTACGAGCAGAAGTATTACTCTCCAATGGCACAAAGATGCAAGTCAATTACCGAAAATGACTTTGCCCTTGCTCGTGAACTGGCTTTCTGGAAAAAGAGAGTTAAACGAGAATGGGAAAATGTTGCAGTAAAGAGCTACTCAAGATTGGATATTTCAAAAAACGAAATGAATCTTGGAATTGGCTACCCGGCAACTGTAGAACTATATATAGGAGAGCTTGACCCACAAGAAATTGGTATTGAAATGTTACTCGCCGAAGAGGGAATTAATGGTAAAATGAACATTAAAGAGAAGTTTGATTTTACATTTGACGGTTCTTCAGACGGAGTAGCATATTATAGTTGTGAAATTAAACCCGAAACGGCAGGAATTTATAACTTTGCAGGCAGAATTTATGCAAAAAACCCCAAATTGCCTCACAGGCAGGATTTTGATTTAGTAAAATGGTTGTAGCAACAATAGGTTTCTTTGATGGAGTCCATTTAGGTCACAGAGCAGTACTCGGAAAAGTAAGAGAGATTGCTGAATTTCGCGGATTGAGTTCGGTTGTATTTACGTTATGGCCTCATCCTCGTACGGTCTTACAACAAGATGCTGCAAGATTCAGGTTACTGAATACACTTGAAGAGAAAATTTCACTGATAAAATCAACAGGAATAGATAATGTAGAGATTTTGCATTTCGATAAAGAATTTGCATCACAAACCACCGAAGAGTTCTTCAAAAAATATCTCATAGAAAAGTTTAATGTCACTGTGTTGATTTTAGGATATGATCACAGGATTGGAAAGGATCAAGGTCAAACTCAGGAAGATATAATCAAGATAGCCAATAATATGGGAATTGAGACTTTTTTAGTCGATAAGTTTGAAGATTCCAATACCACAATTAGCTCTACCAAAATTAGAGAAGCCATATCAAACGGTTGTCCCGAAGCAGCAAATAAAATGTTAGGTTATTCATACTCTCTCGAAGGTGCTGTAGTTGAAGGTAAAAGATTGGGAAGAACCCTAGGATTCCCAACAGCCAACATGAAATTGTACGAACCTATAAAAGTATTACCCGGAGACGGAGTATATGCTGTCTGGGCCACTTGTCAGAACAAAACCTATATGGGAATTACCAATATTGGTACCAGACCTACAATTGCCTTAAACAACGAACGCACAATCGAAACTTATATTTTAGATTTTGAAGAAGATATTTACGGATTGAGTTTGAAGATAGAAATTGTAAAAAAACTTAGAGACGAATTAACATTCAGTAATTTAGAAGAACTTATTGCGCAGATGAACCTCGATAAAATCGTTGTGAGGAATTTGCTTGGGAAATTTGAATAATTTGTCTATCTTTGTATCAAAGGATCCCTTAGCGGGGGTTCTTTTTAATTTTTAATGATATGTCAAAAGTTCACTATTTAACTTCAGAAGGGCTGGAAAAATTAAAAGCCGAGTACCAACATATGGTTGCTGTCGAGCGACCGTCAATTTCCAGGCAGATAGCTGAGGCGAGAGATAAAGGAGATTTGTCTGAAAATGCTGAGTATGATGCAGCCAAAGAGGCTCAGGGATTACTTGAACTCAAAATTTCGAAACTTGAAAGCCTTATTGCAAATGCCAGGATCATAGATGAATCAAAAATTGATACCGAACACGTTCAAATTCTTAATAAAGTAAAATTAAAAAATTTGAATAACGGTTCAATCGTAGAGTATACTTTGGTTGGAGAGACCGAGGCAAATCTGCGCGAAGGAAAAACCAAAGAGCACGCCGAAAGGGCCAGCGCCTTTATCGAAGACTGCCTTCCTAAAATCTTTACAAAAGAAAAAGTAGCCGAAGTCATTACCGAAGCAAAAGAAGGCAAGACCCCATACCGCGAAGACCGCGTCAAAGACCTTTATTTCATCGCACGCCAAATGCCAGAACACAGGCTCGATATCGAAGATGCCGCATATGCCATCTATCGAAGGAATAGATCAAAATCCGCTGAAAGAAGAGTCCACTCGCTCGCT
>CAZOOH010000010.1:0-22192 GCA_964581375.1 uncultured Muribaculaceae bacterium | reverse complement strand
CTGGTTCCCTTAAGCAGAGCATCTACTCCGAGTTCGGCCGACCGTAATGCGCTTGCAGAGTCAGTTGTAAAAAACGGATTCCCCGTACCGCCGGCAATAATTGCCACTCCTCCCCTGGTAAGAAGGTCGGCCGCATTATCTCTCTGATAATATTTGGCAAACGGTTTCATAGGAGTAGAAGTAAACACCTCAGCCTCCACACCTAAAGATTTTAAAGTAACCGAAAGAGCAATACTATTTATAACAGTCGCAAGCATACCCATCTGGTCGCCCTTAACCCTGTCGAAACCCTTTCCAACACCCTGAAGACCGCGGAAAATATTTCCTCCGCCCACAACTATGGCAACCTCAACTCCGGAATTGACAACATTTTTAATTTCAGAAGCATACTGCGCAAGCATATTTTCGTCAAGACCTCTGCCGTTTTGGCCTCCCAGGCTCTCGCCGCTAAGTTTTAACAATACTCTTTTATATTTCATTTTCACTTGAAAAAATTGAAAAAATTATGTACCGGAATAACAGTACATTCGAACAAATGTAGCCAAATATTATGATATTTACAAGCAAGCGTTTATCTTTGCACCCGTTGAATAATAACCAAAAAACGAATATAATAAATGGGAAATTTACTAACATCTTCAATCGGCAAAAAGCTCATTATGAGTCTATCGGGCTTTTTCCTAATGATCTTTCTGATTGTACACCTTACTGTAAATGCTACTTCACTAATCGGCCCGGAAGCTTTTAAAGCAGCATGTGAATTCATGGCCCTCCCAATCGTAAAAATTTTGGTACCGGTACTCGCAGCAGGTTTTATAATCCATATTGCATATGCAACAATGCTCACAATTAGTAATTTGAGAGCAAGAGGCAATCAACGTTATGAGGTGTCTCAAAAAGGTGAGGCAGATTCATGGGCAGCAAGAAATATGTTTGTCCTTGGAATTATTATTCTTGGATTCCTTGCTTTTCACCTCTCACACTTTTGGGCCGAAATGCAGTTGAAAAATTTCATGGGTCAAGAAGAGACCGATCCGAATTTCCTTATGTCTCAAACATTCGGAAACATCTGGATTTTGATTGCCTACATAATTTGGTTTGCAGCCCTTTGGTTCCACCTTACTCACGGTTTTTGGAGCGCATTCCAGTCAGTTGGATTGAATAACGGTAAATGGCTTTCAAGACTAAAAGTTGTAGCTTATATCTTTTCAACAATTATTGCCGCAGGTTTTATTGTTGTTGCCATCGCAGCGCACTTTAATGCAGTAGTTTAGTCCTCGGTTATAACAAAAAGATCCCTTATAATTCCATCGGAAACAAAGAGTTTTTCCGGTGGAATTTTTACTTTTGAACCATCTGTAATCAAATCTCCTTTTTGCAGTGCTGCATCTATGTTTAAAGTAAGCTCTTCGAATAACGGCCCCGAAAATTCTGCCTTGAATTGACTTCTGTCCAACCCCTCTGTTTTTCTGAGCGACAACATTAACCTTTCGTTAAATTTGTCGATTTTTGTAAGAACCTCCTCTTCGAATGGAGCATTTATGAGAGTAGAGTTAATGACAAGGGCATCTGCAAAAGAATCATCTGCCCTCTTTAATTTATTATAAAAAGCTGTAAATTTTTTAATGTCGGGAATGTTCCAAAACCGTCTCTCTCCATCGTAGGAGTGGGCTCCCGGACCCAATCCCAAATATGGGGTCCTGTTCCAGTAGTTGCTGTTATGCCTGCTTTCTCTGCCGGGTAAAGAAAAATTTGAAATTTCGTAATGATTGTAACCGGCTACAGCCAGCTCATTTCTAAGAACCTCATATTCAGCAAACGATATTTCGTCGCTCACGGGTATGTATTTACCTCTTTCGTACTCTCTGCCGAGTTTACTGTTTGGTTCTATACTGAGCTGATAAGCAGATACATGCTCGGGCTTGAGCTCAATAAGTTGACGAACCTCTTCTCTCCATTGTTCAAGCGAAAGCAGTGAATAGCCAAAGATAAGATCGATACTGATGTTATCGAATCCCAAAGAGCGGGCATCAAGAAACGCGTTTTTGGCCTGCAGAGAGTTGTGCCTTCGGTTCATCCATTTAAGATGGTCGTCAAAGAAGGATTGAAATCCTATACTTAACCTGTTAACTCCCACTTCTCTCAGTTCTTGCAGATATTCGTGGGTTAGGTCGTCGGGATTTGCCTCCATTGTAAACTCAAACGATTTGTCGGAAAAATCGGGATTGAAGGTTTCAACTATCTTTTTTACAATGGATTCTATCTCCTGAATCGTTAAAAGCGATGGCGTTCCGCCGCCTAAATATATTGTTGTTACCTTTTCATTCAGTTTTTTGAAAAAATCGCCTCTGAATTCTATTTCGCTTATTATAGCAGCAACCACTCCGCTCTTCGAAGCAAGGGTTGTTTCAGAGTAGAAATCACAATAGTTACAAAATGATTTGCAGTAAGGGATATGTATGTATAGCCCCGCCAATATGTGCTATTTAAGAAGAACGTCTGCAGTACCCAGTTTTCCTCTGGAGGTATAAACATCTATCGAGTAAACACCCTTGGTAAATCCCTGGTTTCCTGCGTAATATATGCAGATTTCAATTTCGCTGCCCTGATAATCGACCTCCCTGGAGGCTGAGTAGATTAATCTTTCGCCGTTAACTGTGAAGTTTTGTTGTTCCGAAGTTGTCAATAACATTTTATCGGGACCGAAAACCCTTATATACAACTGCATAGGACCTTTTGGAGCAAGAGTGTTCTCAATTAAACTGGTACAAACTTTTAGTTTGGCTGTTCTGCTGCTTCTGTCGGTCTCTTTGTTTGCAGCAGTTATAGCAACCGCATTGAATCCGCGACCCTTGACCACTGAACCTACCTCGACCTGTTTGGCATATTCGTCGGTCGTGCTGCGCAGCTCGTTGTATTTTTGTTTTGACTGATTGGCTTCATCTTTAGCAGCAGCAACATCTTTCCTTAACGAGTTGTTGAGAGTGTTCAATGAATCTATCTGCACAATATAACCCCTCATAATAGATCTTAGTGTACCCAACTCCTTCTCGTATTGCCTTATTTTGTATTTGTTAGTTGCTTCAGTTTTTTTAACTCTTTCAATAAGCTCTTCTACCTTAACCCTTTCGTGATCGAGTTGAGTGTTTAAGCTGTCGTTGTTAGAGGATAATGTGCTATAATCTGTTTTCAATTGACCAAGCTCACTTGTAAGAGTCTCTTTATCTATTGTCAGATCGTTTACCAAAGAGTTCCTGTCTATCCACACCCATGCAAGAACTACCGCAAGCAATCCGGCTACAACAGCCATTACGATTACCAAATTTTTTAATTTCTTTTCCGTTTCCATTTTCGTTGCTGTTTTATTTATAAATCTACCGTTTACAAAATTAATATTTTTAACTTTGTATAAACGAATAATATTCTACTTATGTTTACTTTCAACGCTCAAAGGTACTTTATACGCGCAATTAAGTATCTTGTTTATATGGTCGTATTCCTGTTTCTTTTTGTATCTGTTTTTGCAGTAATGTCAAAGGAACAGTGGAGTTACGATGTTCTTTTCCGTGCAGATACCAAATGGCAGATGGCCGGTTTCCTCTTTTTCTTTTCAGTTATCTATCCTTTGTTCGGATACATAAAAAAGAAAGTATATATAAACGGACCATTTGAAAACGACAGAGAAAAGATCATTCAGGTATTTCTCAATACAAATTTCGTGCTCGTTTCAAGCAGCGAAAACGAACTTGTGTTTCATCACAAATCACCTTTTATTCGTCTTATGAGAATGTACGAAGACGCAATTGTGGTTAACTTTTCCGAAAATCCGATTACCTTGGACGGACAAAGAAAAGATGTTTACAGGCTGGCACGTTCAATTGAATATGCGATAAGAAAAAACGAAGATTAATTCTCGCCGGAGATATAATTTTTATGACGGAATATATAACTCGGAGTCCCACTGCGGTTCTTCGAGTTTTTTGTTTTTATCTAATATAAAGCTGAAATATGTTATTGGAACTCCTTTCTCTATATATTGTTTCTCATAGTGAGTCTTAATAGACAGAATCTTGTCGGCTCTGCCGGTTCCGTAAATATCGGTATTTGCCTCTATGATTTGTAATGAATTTTGTTTAGCCATAGCCAATGTATATTCATGCAAAAAGCGGCTGTCTGTTTTAAGGTGTATAACTCCGCCATCTTTCAGAAACTTTCTGTAACGCTCAAGGAAAACGGTATTGGTAAGACGTTTGTTATCTCTTTTTATTTGAGGGTCGGCAAAGGTTATCCATATTTCGGAAACCTCATCGGTGCCAAAGAGTGACTCTATAAACTCTATTCTCGTTCTCAAAAAGGCGACATTCTTCATCTGCTCTGTTTCTGCTGTCTTTGCTCCTCTCCATAGTCTGGCTCCTTTTATGTCAATTCCGATGAAGTTCTTTTCGGGAAACTCGCGTGCCATGTCTATTGTATATTCTCCTCTGCCGCAACCGAGTTCCAAAACAATTGGATTACCGTTTTTAAAAACTTCACTGTGCCACTTCCCTTTCAAGTAGTGGTCTTTTCTAAAAACATCTTCAAAATCAGGCTGAAACAGAGTTCCAAATGTTTCGTTTTCGGCAAATCTTCTTAACTTGTCTTTTCCCATTACTCTTTTTCCATTAAACTTATTCCCAGCTCTTTAAGACCGGAGAGATTCTTTTGATGCATGTTTTTTACACTTATGAGCCAAATTCCTTTTTCTGGAAACCTCACCCCGTCTCTATAAAGCCAACGATAATCGCGCCAAACTCCGTTCTTTAGATACTCCGTTTTTAAGTCGCCTTCGTTCAGATACAATTTGATTGTATCCGAAAAGCGTTTTCCCTGAGGCGAAATATAGAGAATACTTATTGGCAACTCTTTCATAATGTATCTGCCCGAAAAGCGGGAAGTAAAATAGACTCTGTATGCTTTTATGGGGTTTGTAATGTTAAATCTGTAATAGAGGTTCTCTCCCGAGGCATAGGTATCGTTGCTAAGGGCAACTGTTGCGGTATTTTGTTTTAACTTGCCGCAAGCACTTAAAAATAAAGATATAACTATGATAGAAAGGATGTTAAACCTTTTCATCTTCTCTTTTTGAATCTTTTTTTCTTGCCTTCGTCAAAGCGTGTAATGCTATCTTCACCGACTGCGCTCATAAACTCAGGGGCCTTCTCTACTTTATCCTGTTTGAGTGAAGGGGCTCTTAAACCTTTGCGATTGAGGCGAATAATCTCTTTTACTTTTTCGGTATCCAACGGATACATGTGTGTCATACTGTTTTGCTCGTAAGAGAACCACATAACTCCTTTGAGGGTATCGGTCTTGACAAGGTATGCGTGACCATCTTCTGTATCTATAGGAGCTTTGAGATAAGGAATATTTGTTTGTGCGTCGATGTAAACATCTGCCTCATAGTTTATACAGCATTTAAGTTTACTGCACTGGCCGGCAAGTTTTTGAGGATTTAGCGACAAATCCTGACTGCGGGCTGCTTGTGTTGTAATTGACTGGAAATCGGACATAAACCTGGCACAGCAAAGCTCCTGACCACATACGCCAATACCGCCTATGAGCCCTGCCTCTTGCCTTGCTCCAATCTGTTTCATTTCGATTCTTATTCTGAACTCTTCGGCAAAGAGTTTGATAAGCTGACGGAAGTCGACACGCTCATCGGCTATGTAATAGAATATTGCTTTTGTGCCATCGCCCTGAAACTCGACATCTCCAATTTTCATGTTCAGCTCAAGTGAACAAGCGATTTGCCTTGAGCGTATCATTGTCTTGTGCTCGCGGGCAATAGCCTCCTGCCACTTTTCTGTGTCGAGAGTTTTAGCTTTACGATAAATCTTTTTGAATTCGTAAGCATTAATGTCGATGTTGTTTCTAAACAACTGACTCAAAATTACCGGCCCTGAGAGGGTAACAATGCCTACATCATGACCGCTTGCAGCCTCAACAACTACAATATCGCCGGGGGCTATAACCTGTCCTGAGGTGTTCTTAAAAAAGCCTTTCCTGGTATTTTTAAACCTTACCTCAAATATATCTTTACTCTGTTCATCGGGGATTCCGTGCAACCAGTCAAACACTTGACGTTTACAACCTCCCGGGGTAATCTCGAAATCGAGTTTGCCGTCGGAATCTCTGTAAGAAGCACATCCTCTGGAACAGTTACAATTTTGTGCAAATAACTCCATAATGCTACAAAGATATAAAAAAGCGATTACTTAAATCGGCGAAAACGAATTTTGAGTTTACATTCCTCTCTATATCCTGTATTGCTTTGTTTAGAAAGGTGTATGCTTTGGAGTAAAAGTTAGGATTAATCCGTTTTGCCCACTCTTTTATTTTGGCATATTCTTTTTGCGGAATATTGGCAACCTCTTCGTTATTGAGGCTTACCATATAGCATTTGCGAAGGAAATCCAATGAGTATTCGCAAAACTGCTTCTGCTTCTCTCTTCCCATCGAAGCTAAATCTTCCCACAGTCCTATTAGATTCGTAAGGTCTTTTTTTAGACACAGTTCCAGCAGATTTTCGAACAGACTAAAATATTGCTCTTCGGACTCAGAGCCTTTTATAAGTTTTAAGGCATTGCCATAGCTTCCTGCTGCCTCTTTTGCCCTGAAGAGGGCATCTTCGCCCGAAAGGGCAAAGTCTTGTGAGAGGGAGGCGGCCAACGACTCTGTCGATTCTGGTTTTAATGAGAGAATCTGGCACCGGGAGAGGATTGTGCTTAGAATCTCTCCTGCCGATTGAGTAATCAGGAAGAAATATGTTCCGGGTGCAGGTTCCTCAAGAATCTTGAGCAGCTTGTTGGCCGCCTCCCTGTTCATTCTCTCAGGGAGCCAAATAATCATAAACTTGTCTCCCCCCTCATAAGACATAAGAGAGAGCTTTCTGATTATTTCATAAGACTCGTTAACTGAAATAAGCCCGCGTTTATCTTCCATTCCGATAGCCTCGTACCACTCCTCCTCCGACAAGTAAGGATTTGAAACCACATTCGACCTCCACATATCTATAAAATGGTCCGTTACCGGTTTTTTATCGGAAGATATTTTTTTTGTAGTATTTACCGGGACCGAAAAGTGTACATCGGGGTGAATAAGCTTCTGAATTTTGTTGCAAGTAGGACAAACTCCACAAGAGTCGCCGTCGGATTTGTGCTTGCAAGCCATATATTGAACCATTGCCAGAGCAATCGCCAAAGCACCGTAACCGGGCTCCTCGGCCAATAAAACTGCATGGCTTACCCTCTTCTCATCTGCAATCTTTATAAGCAGCTCCTTAATTTCCGACTCTCCTTTTACTTCACAAAAACGCATATATTCTAAACATTATCCGTAAACAACCATTTCACAATTCTTACAGTCAAAACCTAACCGGAATCTCTTATCCTGATTCAAAATGTATAGTGGTTCAGTTATATTTTTGACCTCTGTATAATTTCTCTTTTCACCCGAATTTAACCCGTTCGGGCAGATTCCCAACTCCGACTTTATACAATATTTCATTCTCATAAGTTCTGCCTCCTTGGGCGGAGCTATTTCGTATGCGGGTTCAATTTTCGAAATCCCTGCCTCCTTATAAAGTAAAGCAGATAATTTATTTGATGAGTTAAGCCTGTAATCGGTTTTAACTCCCTTTGGCAGATTTATTTCATCTGCCTTAAAAGATAACCTGTTTTTTATTTTTTTAAGCTCAATCTCGGAATCCCTCCTCTTTTGCAAAGATAGCTCATTTGCAGCATCTCTCCTAAGCGAATTTAAGTATGCGGCAGGATAAAACATTATAGAAGAGGTATCTGCAATTGCCGCTTCAAATTTAAAAATATCGCTTCGCTTGCTTAATTGATTTATGATTGAACTCTTTGCCAGCTCAATATTCAATGCATATTCGAAGCTGTTCTCTCTTGTGAGAATAACTTTAGTTCCGTCTTCACATTGTACATCGAGAGTTGTAATGTTCTCTTTGTGGCTCAATATGATTTTACTTCTTAGGTACCTTACAGGAGCATTTGATTCAAGCTCTTTCTCAAACAGGTGGTTGTAATTCCTGTAAATAACATAGCCCGGTTCTATTTCGACCTGCTCGTTTGTAAAGACTCTGTTGCCCTCTACTCTGCCGGCTCTGGCTCCTTTTTCAATTCCGTCCGGCGAAACGAAAAAGAGTCCGTCGCCGTTATTTAATTTTATTGAAGATTTAAAATCAAAAACAAGATTTCCCGAACGCTCCTTCATTACAGAAGTAACCAATCCTACTCTCTCCCCCTTTCCCTTAGCGGAATCGCCGCTGTTCCACGCTCCTCTCTCGTCGTTTATGTTAAGCTTTGTATAACCTCTGTTAAAAGTGTACTCGGGATTCGGAATAAAACCACCTTCCAAAAAGCCATATGAACTCTTTGTAAATGTGCTATTTTCGGCAATAAATTTATCGAGAATTGCCCTGTAGTATCTTACAATATTTTTAATGTAAGATTCATTTTTAAGCCTTCCTTCGATTTTAAAAGAGGTGACACCTGCTTTTGCCATATCGGTAACCGTATTTCCCAGATTCAAATCCTTAAGGGATAGTAACGGTTTGTTGGCAAGAAGTTTTTTCCCGTCAGAATCTTCAAGGTCGTATCTAAGCCGGCATGCTTGCATACATGAGCCCCTGTTAGCGCTTCGTCCGGCAATTTTTTCGCTCATATAACACTGCCCGCTGTATGAAACACAAAGTGCTCCGTGAATAAAGCATTCAATCTCAACCCCTACAGAATCCTTTATCTGCTTGATTTGATTAAGTGATAGTTCTCTGGCAAGAATTAATCTTTCGAATCCGAGACTCTCCAGAAACTGCGCCTGTTCAACGCTCCTGATATTTGTCTGAGTTGAGGCATGAATAGCAATTGGCGGCAGATTCGCCTTAAGCAGCCCCAAATCCTGAATAATTATTGCATCGACTCCTGCATTGTACGCTTGTTGAGCAATCTTTTCGGCCTCTGCAATTTCTTCGTCGTAAATTATAGTATTAAGAGTCAGATAAACTTTTACAGAATATCTATGTGCGTAATCTACAAGCTGTTTAACGTTGTCCATAGAATTTCCTGCTGCCTCCCTCGCTCCAAACGAAGGACCGGCAATATAGAGAGCATCGGCACCGCAATTTATAGCTGCAATGCCGATGTCCATATTTTTTGCCGGAGCAAGAAGTTCCAGTTTTACTTGCACTTAAGTTGAGTGTTCACTTTGTATTCTGCAGCTGCCTTAAAGGTAGGGTTTGCAATAATCTTCTTGTAAAATTCACAAGCTTTTACATTATTAGCTTTAGCCTCATATGCACCTGCAAGGTAGTAATACATATTGTCTTTATCTTTTGCTGCAGGTTCTGCTGCGAGATAAGCATTCAAAGATGCAATAGTTTCGTCAAACTTCTTAAGATTCGAAGCCGAAAGACCGGCAAGCTTAAGAGCCATTGACGAGTTCATATACTCATTAGATTTTTTTGCACTCTCCAATGCAACTGCAAAACCTTTTGTATTGAAAGCGGCAGATGCTTTTTTCAGGTAGATTGTTGCCAATTGTTTAGGTGCATTCTCTTTATCACCTAATTCCATTGCTTTAGTAAATGCTGCAACAGCACCGGCTTCGTTGTTAAGTTTGCTTTCGGCCATTCCTATTCCAATGTAAGATTCTATACTGGCTGGATTAATAGCTAAAACTTTCTTGTAAGTTTCGATAGCTTCGGGGTACATAGCGTCATTAAAATATTTACCTGCATCTACAACTAGAATTTTTGGGATAAGGTCAGCAGCCTCTTTTTGAACATCGGCATTACCGTAAAGTTTTGCAACCTCGATTGCTTTATTCAATTGTTCAACAGCCTGGTCTGCTTTGTTTGCGCTTGCCAAATCCTGACCTGAATAAAGATAGAGTTTAGGGATAAGATCTTTTGAATCTTTTACGATTGAAGCACCCTCTTCGCCCAAACCTTCGGCCATTTTAAGTGCTTTTGTGAAATTCTCTATAGCTAATGTATAATTTTTAGCGCTCAAGGCAGTTGCGCCGGAATTGAATAACTCGGTTGCGGCTGCAATATCCTGAGCATTCAAAGAAATTGCCGAAAATACAAGGATAGCAAATGTTGCTAAAATCTTTCCGAAACTTTTCATATTAAAATGTTCTATTGTTGTAAATAAATTATGTGATTCTGACAAATGTAAAAAAAAGTAATAAAAAGGACAAATTATAATATAGCCCATATTGAATAATAAGTATATTTGCTTATTAAAATATTTTAATTCAAGATGAAACGAATATTCTTCACAACATTTGCACTTTTGGCAGTAGTAATATCTGCCAGTGCACAAATGCCTCAACCGCTTCCCTTAGACCCAAAAATCAAAACCGGGAAGTTAGATAACGGACTGACCTATTACGTAGCAAAAAACTCAGAACCAAAGGGTCAGGCGGAATTTTACATTGCTCAAAAAGTCGGTGCTATTCTGGAAGAGGAGAACCAGAGAGGACTTGCTCACTTTTTAGAGCACATGGCATTTAATGGCACAAAAAATTTTCCCGGTAACTCTATCATAACTTATTTAGGCGGTATTGGAGTTAAATTCGGCGAAAATCTTAATGCCGGTACCGGTATAGATCAAACTGTATATAATATTTCGGCTGTTCCATTGAATCGCCCCGGTATATTAGACAGTTGCCTTCTTATTTTACACGACTGGTCTTGCGCCATCTCCCTTAACGAAGAGGAGATTGACAAAGAGAGAGGGGTAATAAGAGAGGAGTTACGTACTCGTGACAATGCTCAAATGAGAATGATTGAAAAAATTCTTCCCGATATTTTCCCGGGCAGCCAGTATGCCAACAGACTTCCGGGCGGGCTTGTGAAAGTTATTGACAGTTTCACTTATGATGAACTAAGAGCATACTATCATAAATGGTATCGTCCCGATCTTCAAGGCATTATTGTTGTCGGCGATTTTGATCCGGCTGCTGTTGAAGCAAAAATAAAAGCCCTTTTCGGCTCGATTCCTAAACCGGTTAATCCTGCACAAAGAACAGAGTTCCCTGTACCGGATACAAAAGAGATATTGGTTTCGGTTGCATCGGATCCAGAAGCTACCGGTACAAACATCATGCTCTCTTTCAAAAACGATGTACTGCCTGCAAACTTCAAAAATACAGTTGCCTATACTGTTTCCGACTATATGAACGACCTTATTGTAAGTATGACAAGATCGAGACTTTCGGAAATTGCTCAAAAAGCAGATGCTCCTTTTGCTTCGGCAATGGCTTCTTACGGCGATTATATTGTTTCTCCGACTAAAGCTGCATTCGAATTAGATGCTCAAGCCAAAGAGGGTCAAATTGAAAAAGCTGTAAAAGCACTGGTAAACGAGTCGGAAAGAATCCGCAAATTTGGCTTTACTCCTTCTGAATTAGAGAGAGCTAAAGCAAGTTACATGAGTCGTCTCGAACAACAATACAAAGAGAGAGAGAAACAAAAGAACGAGTATTATGTTAATGAGGCTTTAGATAACTTTATTAACGGAAATGCAGCTCCCGGTATTGAAATGGTTTATACTTTAATCCAGCAGTTCCAAAATGTTATAACTATTGACCAATTAAACGGTTATGCAAAATCTCTTCCAAAACTCGAAAACTTATCGCTTGCAATTATGACTCCTAAGAAAGAGGGCGTTAAGGTTCCTACAAAAGAGGAGGTTACAGAGTATTACAAAACTGCATTGATGGACAATATTGAGCCTTACAAAGAGACTGTTTCAAATGAACCGCTTGTTTCTAACCTCCCTGCTCCGGGCAAAATTGTTGCAAAATCTGTTGAACCTATCACTAAAGCTACAGTTTGGACTCTATCGAACGGTGCAACCGTTATGATTAAGAAGACCGATTTTAAAGAGGATCAAATCTTAATGTCGGCAATGAGTAAAGGTGGTTTCTCTCTTTTCGACAAGAACGAAGTTGCTAATACAAAAATCATCAGTAATGTAATGTCTGTAGGCGGTTTAGGAGCATTCAGCGCAACCGATTTAAGAAAAGTTCTTGCAGGTAAAAATGCTTCTGTAAGTGCCGGTATTACTATTAATCAGGAAAACCTTTCGGGGAATGCCTCTCCTAAAGATTTGGAGACTTTACTCCAATTGGTTTATTTGAACTTTACAAATATAAGAACCGATGACGAAGCATACAAAGCTTTCAAAGCCAGAATAGAAACTCAGCTAAAGAGCGCATCTGCCGACCCGATGACTGCATTTTCGGACTCTCTTCAAAAGACGATGTACGGAAATACTCCTTATGCAAAAAGGATGAATTTAGAGACTCTTAACCAAGCAGATTATCATAAAGCTCTTGAACTTGCAAAATCTCGTTTTGCCAATGCTGCCGACTTTACCTTTGCTTTTGTGGGTAATGTAGATTCAGTTGCTCTTAAACCTCTTGTAGAGAAGTATATTGCAACTCTTCCTTCGGTTAAGGGTGTTAAAGAGAATTGGAAAGATGTAGGGATGAAGCTTACTAAAGGTCAGAGGAAGAACATCTTCGAAAAGGAGATGCAAAACCCTAAGGCTACCGTTTACACTATTTTTTCAGGTCCAATGAAAAACGAAGTTGAGAGCAAGATGTTGGCCGACATGATGAGTCAGGTATTCGACCTTGTTTTCACAAGAACTATTCGCGAAGAGGAGCAAGGAACTTATGGTGTAGGTGTAAATGTAAGTGTTACATATTATCCCGAAGAGAACTTTATCTTCTTATTCGGTTTTGATACCGATGTTGCTCTTAAAGACAGATTACTTGCCCGTGCCAATAAAGAGATTGAAAAAGTTATTAATGAAGGAGTAGATCCTAAAGACTTTGCAAAGGTTACCGAATTTATGGTTAAGAATCGTGCAGAGAAACTTAGAGAAAACAGCTACTGGATGAATGTAATTTCGGGCAAAATAATCCAAAACAAAGACATTCATACTACTTATGATGAAACTCTTAAATCAATAACTCCGGAAAAACTTCACAAATTTATTAAGGAGACATTATCTAAAGCCGATAAAGCTGAGGTTATAATGTTGGGAAAAGCTAAGGAGGTTAAATAGTTTTGAGTTCTATTATTGAAATTGATAATTTTTTAATCTCATCTGCAATACTCACAGAATGTTTTGTATGTGATTACGAAAAATGCAAGGGGGCCTGCTGCGTACTTGGCGACAGCGGGGCTCCTCTTGATGAAAACGAATGCAGAATTCTGGAAGCAGAGAAGGATACTATTATTAATGAACTTACCGATAAAGGGCGCCTCTCCGTAATGGAGCAGGGCCCTTTTGTTAAAGACAGTGACGGTGATTTAGTTACGCCTCTGAATAATGGCGCCGAGTGTGCTTACTCTTTTTTTGACAAAAACAACAACTGTTTGTGTTCAATAGAAAAATCTTTCTTGCAGAATAAAACTTCTTTCCGTAAGCCTATCTCTTGCTGGCTCTATCCTATAAGGGTAAGCAAGTTATCCAATAATATGATTGCGTTGAACCTTCACGAATGGCACATCTGCCTCGATGCTTTTGCAAAGGGGAAAAAAGAGGGAGTCCCTGTATTCAGATTCCTGAAGGACCCCCTGATTCATGCTTTTGGTAACGAGTTTTACTTAAAATTGGAAGAAGCATATAAGTTGCTTCAGGAGAATTAAGATTTCCTGGTTCCAACAAATCCTGCCAATTCTATTAAATGACTCTTAAAAATTGAATCTCTGAATATATTCAGGGATTCTTTTGCTTTTTGACAATGCTCTTCCAAAATGGTTTGAGATGCTTTTATACCGTCATTTACAGCAACAAAATTCATTATTTCGGATGTCAATGAATCATCGACAAATTCGGCAGATTTAAGTTTTTCAATTAATGCCTTCGATTCTGTTTCGGGAGCCAATGCCAGTGCTTTAATAAGGGGCAAAGTAATTTTTTTCTCTTTAATGTCGGTGCCGGATGCTTTCCCCGTATCTAACATAGGTGCATAGTCGAATATGTCGTCACGAATCTGGAATGCAATCCCTAAATGATAGGCATACTTCTCCAACTGACCAAGTTCATTTTTTGTCGCTCCGGCTGTTTGCCCTGCAGAAGTTATTACTGCTATAAAGAGAGAAGCCGTTTTACCGTAAATAATCTTATAGTAATCATTTTCGGTAGTATCCATCTTGATTGCCTTGTCCATCTGCTCTAACTCTCCCTCCGACAAAGCCTCCACTGCCTTTACATATTGTTTTAGAAGGAATGCATCGCCCTGTTTAATCACAAGAGAAAGAGCCTTTGCTAACCAGTAGTCGCCTGTTAAAACAGAAGCAGCCGGGGAGAATAATTTGTGAACAGTATCTCTTCCTCTGCGTTTATCGGAATTATCGGCAACATCGTCGTGTAACAGAGTTGCACAATGGATAATTTCGGCTACGGCAGATGCTGCAATTGTCCGTTCATTAACCTCTCCGCAAGTCTTAGCTGCAAGTATTCCGAGCATTGGCCTCAATTGCTTGCCCATATTAGAAAAGAGGTAATTGTTTATGGAATTAAGCAACCCGCATTCGCTCAGTAAACTCTCCTTGAGTGTACTTTGTACATCAGCCCATTCGGGAGCAATATCATCTAAAATTTTATTTATATCCATTATTAATAATTAAAGCCACCTTAAAAGTGGCTTCAAAATATTTTGTTTAATTATTTCACTTGTTAAAACATGAGAGCAACCGAGAGTTGAAATCCTTTGAATTTTGCCTCTCCGAAACCTAAATCTCCGTTATTGGAAAACTCCTTCATTGACCAGTTATATTTACCGGAAATTTGAAATTTCCAGATTTCTACACCAGCTCCCAAACCAACTCCGTAATCGAGTCTGTTAAGGTTGTCCCAACTGTAATTTTCAAATTCACCCGATTTTGAAACTGCATAAGAAACGTAAGGTGAGGCAAATACAAAAGGTCTTAATAACAACAAATTGATTCCCCATTGAATGTTGATGGGAACTTCCATGTAATTAAGTGAGTAGTTATATGTATTAATACCACCTACTTCTTCAAAACTTTTTTGTGAATAGAGTAATTCAGGTTGAATGGCTAAACCAATTAACGGAACTCTTACCTGATACCCTATACCTGCATGGAATCCCGAAGAGCTGTTGATTACTGCGTTAATATTTGTGGTAGGTGTAAAAGAGGTGTAATTAAGCCCCCCTTTCACAATAAATTTTCCTTGGGCTCCAGCGATACTCACTGTGAGCAGCACTGTCAGTAAAACCAAAACCTTTTTCATAAATATTTTTATTAAAGAAGTGAATTCAATTTTGAAGCGATTACCGCTTTTGAAGTAGAACCGACTATTTTATCGACAACTTCGCCATTTTTGAAAAACAACAAAGTAGGGATATTTCTGATTCCGTAATCGGCTGCGAGAGTGCTGGAGTCGACATCGCATTTAGCAATCACGGCTTTTCCCTCAAGCTCAGCCGACAACTCCTCAACAATCGGAGCAATCATTCTGCAAGGGCCGCACCATGGAGCCCAGAAATCTACTAAAACGGGTTTATCTGCCTTCTTTACAACTTCATTGAAATTTGAATCATTTACATTTATTGCCATAATATCTTTAAAACTTATTTATTATTAGTCGCTAAAATACAACTTATTTTTTAATTAAATCTATATATAAATAAAAACCTGACCCCGGGTAAACGGAGCCAGGTAAATTATTTCTTCAAATTATTAAATCAAAATATCGGCATCCCAAACGAATACACGAAGACCCTGGTCTTCCGATTTCTGATTCAACTCTTTAAGTTCATTCACCAAAGGAGCAACAGCTTCTTCATTTACCACCGCCAAAGTACTCATATTCTTTGCCGGCCAGGCGTGTGAACCAAAGTGCGGTTCGCCTTTATGAGAGCCTCTTCCTTGTACGTCCACCCATTTAGTAAACCCCCGAACGTTACATTTGTTCAAAATTTCGAGAATTATATCGGAGTGTGCCTGATTGTATACTATCATTAATGATTTCATAATAAATGTATTAAGAGTTTAACAAAATTTGTTTAGCCCATTTTTTTCTCTTCTTCTTAACATCACTTGCGTGGAAGCTTGTATAAACTACCGGTACAACAATCAATGTCAAAATAGTAGATAGAGTCAGACCGCCGATAATAGCAATACCCATAGGCTGCCAAGTTTCTGATCCCTCACCGATACCCATTGCCATTGGTAACATACCAAGAATAGTAGTGGCAGTAGTCATTAAAACAGGGCGTAAACGAGATTTACCACCTCTTACAACAGCCTTACTGATGCTGGAACCTCTCTGTTTATTAAGATTTATGTAGTCAATAAGCACAATACCATTCTTAACTACAATACCCACAAGCATTACAGCACCAATCAAAGCAATAAGACTTAACGATGTTCCTGTAAGCCATAGAGCAATGAATACACCTGTAAATGCAAATGGAAGTGCAAACATGATAATAAACGGATCGCGCAAAGATTCAAACTGCGACGCCATCACAATGTAAACCAACATAATAACCAGCAACAACAGAATCATCATATCGGAGAATGAGTCCTTTTGATCTTGAACCGATCCGGAGAGCTTAACATCAATTAGTTGTGGAATACTCAGTTTTTTAATTCCCGCCTCAACATCAGCAGCAACATCACCCAATGGTCTGTCTGTAAGCAATCCGGTAACCTTAATTACCCTCTCTCTGTCTAAGTGCTCAATTGTAGGAGGAGCTGAACTCTCTACAACCTGACCCAGTTCAGAGATTCTGATTCCCTTACCCTGACTATTGTAAACCATCATATTTTCAATATCCTGAATACTCTGACGATACTCTCTTGCATCCATGACTGTAATATCGTACTCCTCTCCATCCTCTCTGAACTTAGAAAGCGTAAGACCATTTACTCTGTTTCTTACCACAGAAGCGGCAGATGTCATACTTATACCATTCATTGCCAGCTTATTTCTATCAAAAACCACCTTCAATTGCGGAGTATAAACATCTCTGTTAATCTTAACATCGCTCAAACCCTTGACATTCTTAAGGAGCTCGCTTACCATTCCGGCAGTCTTCTCTGCATCTGCAATATTGTATCCCATCACATCTACCTCAATGTTGCTTCCTCCCGTTCCCATACTTCTCATATTTCCACCGGGAGTCACGGTATAGCGATAAATTTCAGGAATCGCATCCAAATCTTTTCTCATTTCGTCAGAAATATCGAACATAGATTTGCTTCTCTCGTTAACATTCTTAAGTTTAACAGTATATGTAATGATATGAGTACCGGAACTTCTCATCGACATAAATATGTTTGAACCGTCCGAAGCACCCATTGTCGATTGAAACACCTCTGTTTCGGGGAATTTCTTTGACCATAAATCGTACAGGTAAGTATTTAGTTTTCTTGCCTGTTCAACACGGGTTCCTACAGGAAGTTCAATATCTACCGCAATCTGAGAGTTATCCGATTCAGGGAAAAAGTCAGTACCTACTTGTTTTAGTAAGAAGAGACTCGAGAAGAATAATAATCCGCCCGCAAGCATTATCCTGAATCTATGATGAATGGCAAATTTCAGAGATTTTTCGTAAAAGTTATCCATCCAGTCGAGGAATCTTTCGATAGGAGCATATAAAATCTGGAATGCTTTGGTTCGTTTAGGATCTTTTTGGAGCATCTTAGAACTTAACATCGGGATTAAACTCAACGCAGCCAAAGTAGAAACAACTATAATAATTGTAACAATCCAGCCGAGTTGCTTGAACATAATACCTGCAAGTCCTGTCATCATTGTCAATGGGAAGAATACTGCCACAATAGTTAAGGTAGAAGCAATAACTGCAACCGCCACCTCATTTGTAGCATAAATCGCAGCATCTTTCGGGTTACTGCCTCTTTCAATATGCGTTGTGATATTCTCAAGAACCACAATAGCGTCGTCCACAACCATACCAATAGCAATGGAAAGAGAGCTCAACGATATAATATTCAGCGTGTTTCCCGTAATCATAAGGTAAATAAACGCCGCAATTAACGATACAGGAATTGTCAAAATAATAATAATCGTAGCACGCCATCTGCCTAAGAAGAAGAGAACCACAAGCATTACAAACAAACCGGCAAGCAAAACGGTTTCACTCAACGAATTGATACTACCCTGAATAAACTCAGAAGTATCCAATATCATTTGAAGCTTAACATCTTGAGGCAAAGAAGCCTGAATAGCCGGAAGCTCCTTGTTTATTTTTCTGGCAATGTCCACAACATTGGCACCCGATTGTTTTTGGATAACTATTGAAGAGCCCTGAACACCGTTAGTATAAACCTCCGTAGCCCTCTCTTTAAGCGTATCCTTAACAGTTGCAACATCTCTCAGATACACATTCTTACCGTTGTAACTTCCGACAATGATATCTTTAATATCGTCACTTTCAGCAAATTCACCGTCAATTTTAACAGCATAGGTCTCAGTTCCGATATCGATACTTCCACCAGGAATGTTTTTATTCTCAGCTGCAATTATTGCTGCAAGTTGCTCAACAGAGAGTCTGTACGCCTCCATCTTTTTAGGGTCGGTCAAAACCTGCACCTCTCTTTGAGGAGCCCCCGAAATCGAAACCGAAGCCACTCCGTCAATACGATTCAACGGGTTAGCAACCTTCTCTTCCAACAACTTATACAACCCCGCAGGATTACCGGTAGTACGGGCCGACATAAATGCAACAGGCATCATATCGGTACTGAACTTAAATACCACAGGTGATTCGCAATCATCAGGCAGATAATTTCTCAGCAGGTCAAGAACGGAACGGATATCATTAACAGCCTCATCCATATTTGTACCATACTCAAACTCAAGAGTAATGAGCGATATATTATCTTTAGAGGTCGAAGTAATTTTTTTCAGATTCGATACTGTACTCAATGTAGACTCCATTCGTTTAGTCACATTTTGCTCAATATCGGCGGCAGCTGCTCCGGAATATGTAGTCATAACCGTCGCCATGTTCAGCTCTATCTTAGGATAAAGATCCACCGAGAGCCGACTGTAAGAGAAAATCCCGAGAACGACAATGGCGACAAAAATTAACGCCGTCGTTACCGGTTTCTTTACTGAACTTTCGTATATACTCATTTTAGATTATTTTTAATTAAAGTGAAAGGTCTACTCCCGAAGCAACAACTTCTACTTTTGCTTTATCGGCTAATTTTGACTGACCGGCAACAACAACCTTCTCACCTGCCTCAACACCGCTCAATACCTCATATACAGAATCTACCCTCTTGCCAAGAACCACTTTCTTGTATAGAACAACGTTTCCGTCAAGAACATAAACAAAACGATCATTTGTACCACTCTGTTTAACAATTGCCTTATCGGGTACCACTACCCTGTCTTTAGCACCAAAATTAACCCTTGCTCTTGCAAACATTCCCGGTCTCAACTTGAGGTCACCGTTAGGAATACTAACTTGTACCGAGAAAGTTCTGGTTACAGGATCGATTGTAGGGTAAACCAAACTGATTTTACCGTTAAATACTTTACCTTGGTAAATGTCAAGCATAATTTGAACTTGAGTACCTAATTTTGCAAGCGGATAAAACTCCTCCGAAATATTTACGATAATCTTAACAGGTTGCAATTGCATAACAGTCAAAATCGGTTGACCCATTGTAAGATCGCCGTTATCGAAATTACGTTGAGTAACAACACCGCTGATTGGCGAGAGCAATTTTGTGTTTTTATCGAGATTAGACAATCCCTCAACCGCAACATCGTATTGAGTTTTCACCTGATCGTACTGTTGTTGAGATGCTCCTCCCGCTTTGTATAAAGACTCTATTCTGGCAAGATCAATTTTAAGGCTCTGAATTTGAATCTTTGCCTGAATGTATGCAGGGTTCTCCATTTGAACCAAAAGCTGGCCTTTTGCAACTCTGCTTCCAACCTCTGTGTAGATTTTCTCAATCCTTTGAGCAGATGAACTTGAGATGCTGTTTTTTACAAACGGCTCAATATTACCGGTAAAATCTATAACCTGATTTACCTTCTGGATCTTTGCCTGCTCAACCTTAACTTGAAGCACTTTTTGTTCGGCAACCTCTTGGGCCTTAGGCGTGCAGGAAGCTACCACAAGAGCTGTTACTGCAACTAAATAAATAATTTTTTTCATATCTGTTAATTTTCTGTTTTTCATTTTACTCTTTTCCTATAATTTTTTCATACTCATTCCTTGCTTTCAGGAAGTTGAAAAGGGTCTGATTCAGATTCAGTCTTGAAGTTGTCAAAGCAACCTCAGTATCATTTAATTCCAGAACAGTACCTGCACCGGTAGAGTATCTTACTTTTGCTATTTCGTATCCTTTTTGAGCCTGTTTAACTGCCTCTTTATCGGACTCAAGCTGCTCTTTTGCCCTCTTCATCTCATTTATAGAGTTCTTTGCAGCCAGTGTCATATTGTCTTTTGTGAGATCCTTCTGAAACTCCAGTTGTTTTAAACCAACCTTTGCCTGCTTCTCTTTCAAATTAATCGAGAATTTATTGAAGATAGGAATTTGAAGAGCAAGCCCGGCACTAAGAGAGTTAGACCACTGATTGCGGAATGTAAACTCCTCGCTTTGCATCTGCACTGAATAACTCATAGATCCTACAAGAACAGGAAGTCTTTGCGAATTAATCAGTTCCAGAGTCTTATTTGCCTTCTCAAGTTCTAAATCCATACTCTTCATTGCGCTGTTACCCGAAAGGTCAATCATCGACTCATTGAAGTTAAGAATATCTCTCTCAAACTTTTCAAAATCACCCTCAACATCGATTGGAATATCGAGCTTTAATGAGAGTAAAATTTTCAACTGAAGTTGGGTCATTTCAAGAGCATTCTTAGCTTGAGTAAGCGATGGGGTAATGTTCCTGACAGCTACATCGGTACGAATCTTATCATACTCCGAAGCCAAACCCTGCTCATACATATTCTTAATTCTCTCCGCACTCTCTTTGGCATTTTGGTAGCTCTGCATAAGAACATTATACGATTGCTTAAGCATAACCACACCATAAAAAGTATTTTTCACCTGCATAATCAAATCCAATTTTGAACTTCGTGCACTTTCCAGAGTTGACTTGAGCTCAATCTGCGATAATTGGATATTCTTATACAGCGATTGAGAAAACAAAGGAACTTGCAGAGAGCCTGCAACAGCGTAACTGTTTGTAGAACCAATCTCCATCTTACCACCGGGGAAGAAAGAAGAGAAGAACACAGGCTTCATTATATTGTTGGTATACTGTGCATTCGCATTCAGCGAAGGAAGCAGAGCATACCAGTTCTCACGAATCGAATAATCTACTCTCTCAATATTCAAATCGGCAATTTTGAGGGTAAGATTGTCATTTAGAGCCAACTCCATGGCCTTCTCTATACTCAATTTAAGAGTATCAGCCGGAGCGTTTTGCGCATGAGCGGGGATTATCGTTAAAAACGACAATCCGGCAATTGCTAAAATTAGTTTCCTTTTCATCTATTTAAATAATTATCAATGATTTCTATTCCTTTTAATGTAGAGATTCCCCTTAAATAATTAATGAATATCTCTCTGAATATGACCTTCCTTTCGAACTGTTTGAGGGGGAACATATCTTGGTTCTGCATAATATTGCCCAGTTCTGTCAGAACTTTAGAGACGATGGTTACATCTATATTGTTACGAAAAACATTTTGTTCCTGTCCTTTTTTTATTCCGTCTCTAATTACATTATCGTGTGTACAAAGCATTTTCTTAACCATCGAATCAAAAATTTCGGGATAAAATTTCTTCAATTCAGTAAAAAATACAATCCTTAAATTGATAGAAATTTCCGATTGTCGGTCGTGCAGTGAAAAAAATTGTTCAAGTACATTGTCGGAAGTATTTGCAACCTCTTCGTACATCTGCTTCATGTTAGCTTCTTGCAGATTCAGAATCTCCTCCAAAAGAGTCGATTTATCTTTAAAAAACTCATATAGTGTTCGTTTTGATATTCCGTTTTCGCTTGCCACATCGTCCATTGTAACCGACTTACAAACCCTCCTCATAAAAAGCTCCAAAGAAATCTCAAGTATTCTGTCTTTTATA
>CAZOOH010000009.1:0-22378 GCA_964581375.1 uncultured Muribaculaceae bacterium | reverse complement strand
AGAAGAAAAAACCCGAAGAGATGCCAAAAGACACACTTGGTATTTATATAATTAAATCTAAATCGGTTAAGAAGATTCCGTATCTGAAAGCATTTAAAATCGGTAAAGAGGCAAGCGATTATTTAGCTTTTCAAACAAATCCTCCTGCAGATACATCAAAAGCAAAAAAAGAGGCAAAATCTGCACTAAAAAAAGAGAAGGATGAGGGATCAAATCTTTTTGTGTACAAAATTGCAGATGGATCTGTTGATACTCTTAAATATATCACTGACTACGATTTTAATAAAGAAGGCACTAAATTATATTTCATAAGGAAACCAAATTCTAAGGACTCACTTTATAAATCAGGTCTATTTGTATACTATCCGGCCGAAAGAAAGAGTGTTGAAATCATGAGTTTGATTAAGAAACAGTCGGTAAATCTTCCTCAAATTAACGACAGTTGCGGAAAGGCGGCATTTTTTGCGTATCTGGATACAACTAAAGTCGGAAAAAAGAACGTCAGTATTTTTACTCTGGATAAAAACTCTGACACTCCTGTAGAAGCTGTAAGCTTCAAATCAAAAGGAATTCCGGCAAAATGGCGATTAACCGATAATCTTGCAACTTTCAGTAAAGACGGAAAAAGATTATTTGTAGGAACTGCTCCGGTTATGCCTGAGAGAGATACCACAATTTATATGTCGGAAAAAGCAAAACTTGATATATGGCACTATAATGAACCATATATTCAACCTTATCAACTGTTGAATCTGCAACGCGATCTTAAAAAATCTTATATAGCGTATGTTAATCTGGAGAATAATGATGGTCTGATTCAAGTTGCAAACGAGGAGATTCCGAATGTTGTGATTCCTCTTAACTTAACAAAAGATTGGGGTTACTCCAACAACACGAAACCTTATGAGATGGAGAGTCAATGGTCATCGGACCCACACTCCGACATCTATTTAATAAATGTTAAAGACGGATCATCTAAACTCTTCAAGAAAAGTGTCTATTTCAGAGGACTTTCAGTCTCTGAAAAAGGTAAATATTTAGTTTGGTTCGACCTTGCGGACAATCAATATTATACCTATAATGTTTCTACCGAAAAACAAGTTTGTATATCTAAGGGAATGAATGTTGAGTTGACCGACGATATGCATGACACACCTGAAATGAATTCCCCTTACGGTTCAGGCGGTTGGATGGATGACGACAAAGCTCTTTTTATTTATGACAAGTTCGATGTTTGGAGAGTTGATCCTGATGGAATATTACCTGCAGTAAATATTACAAACGGAATGGGAAGAAAAGAGAACAAGAGATTCCGCATCGTTCGTCTGGAAGATGAGATGTCTCAAATGGGATTCCGTTCAGGTGGTAAAAAAACTCCTTTAAACGATAAGAGTACGGTTTATTTCTCGGTTTTTGATCTGAATACAAAATACAACGGTTATTACAGTAAAGATCTTTCTAAAAAGAGTGCCGTTCCTGTAGTTCTTTGTTTAGAACCTTATGCTTTCTCTCAAACAAAAAAAGCTAATGAATCAAAAACAATTGTGTACTTAAAGGGTAACTTCAATGAGTCTCCAAATGTATGGGTAACCAAAGACTATTTTAAAACACAGAAAAAACTCTCTGACATTAACCCTCAAATGAAGGATTATAATTGGGGAACCGTTAGTCTTTATAAATGGAAAACCCGCAATGGATTCGAAAGTGAAGGCATACTTTATAAACCGGAAGATTTCGACTCAACCAAGAAATATCCTATGTTGGTATATTTCTACGAAACTCACAGCGAAGGTTTATACAACTATCTTGCACCTCAGCCGAGCCGTTCTACAATCAATATACCTTATTTTGTAAGTAACGGATATTTGGTATTTACACCAGACATTCATTACACAATTGGCCATCCTGGTCAGAGTGCACTGGATTGCATTGTTCCGGGAGTTGAATTGTTGTGCAAAAACTCATGGGTAGACAAAGACAATATTGGTATTCAAGGTCAAAGCTGGGGCGGTTACCAGGTTGCTTATATGGTTACAAGGCCCGAAGTCTTCAAATGGAAGGCAGCAGGTGCAGGTGCTCCGGTTGCTAACATGACAAGTGCCTACGGAGGAATACGTTGGGGGTCAGGAATGGTAAGACAGTTTCAATATGAGGATACTCAAAGCCGAATCGGTAAAACACTTTGGGAAGGTTTGGATCTATATCTTGAGAATTCTCCTCTGTTCCATGCCGACAAGGTTCAGACTCCTTTGCTTATTATGAGCAACGACAAAGATGACGCCGTTCCTTGGTATCAAGGTATTGAGTACTTTACAGCTTTGAAACGTTTAGGAAAAACTGCATGGTTGCTTCAATATAATGACGAATATCACAATCTGCGCGAAAGAGTAAGTGCCAAAGACCTTACAATCAGATTGCAGCAGTTCTTTGATCACTATCTTAAGGGAAAACCGATGCCTGTCTGGATGAAAACAGGTGTTCCGGCTACCATGAAAGGTATCGACTGGGGGTTTGATTTGACAGAGTAACCTAAATAGTTAAAAAGTTAAAAAAAGAGGCTGACCAAATTGGTCAGCCTTTTTTCATTTTAATCTTATAAGTGATTGATTAATTTCGCCTTTTAAAGTTTTGTCTTCATTTTCTTTGATAAGCAATTTTTCAAGCGTATTAACAATCATATTCTTTTTAATACTAAGGTTAAACCAACCCAATGCCTCTGCCAACGTAATCCTTATTTTTATATTGTCAGAAGAGTCAGAAATAACTTCGAGCAGTTTATTCACCTGTTTGTGATTGTTGTAATTTCTAAGGTTTCGTATTGCAGATACCCTCTCATCAATCTTAGCGTCTTTATTCAGAATGGTTGCAAGGGCCTTCTCCTGACGCTTCTGTTCAGAGAGAAGGAATTTTGTAATATCCGATTCAATTTGGGCTCCGTTTAACAGGTTTGAGGCAGATATCTGCGCTGAGACCTCTTTTATAACGTCTCCTATGTTAAACATCAGCACAGAATTTTGAGCAGCATATTGCACACGCTGGCTCTCTCCCGAGAAAAGCATAGTCTTAACCAATGGCTTTATCAATCTCGAATCGCCTGAATAACCTGCAAATCTTGCAGCATTTCTCCTTACCAATTCAAATGAATCTTCAATTCCCAGTTCGATTGCAATAACCATATTTTCATCGCCGTAATCGAACAATCTTTTTAGTGCCTCCATTCTTACCGAATTGAATTTACTGTTCTTAAATATTTCCAGTAAACGACCAGAGAATCCAGGTACGTTTAAGGCAGATAATTTCTTTATTGCAACAGCCTGTAAAACAGGATTTTCGGTTCTAAGATAATCCTCCCACACCTTTTGGGTTTTGGAATTCACAGCCAGATTATAATTTAATTTAGACTGTAACGAGTTTTTGTCAGAGAGATCTTCACTGTTTGTAAACCTTAAAGTAGGATCGCCCACAAGGTGCGACTCAAGAGGTTGTATCTCCTTTTGCCAAAAACCAATCCTTGCTCCTGCCCCAATCATACCTACAAGTTCGGTAGCCCATTTATCCTGCAAAACATTTACGGTATTGCCCTGAGTGGTTAGAGTGTTTCCGTCTCCGAAAATATAGTAACCGGCTACATATCCCGGTTTGTGAAATGAACCATTGTAACATGCATCAAACATCACAAACCTGGCTTGAGGCTTCAAATTCTTCAAATCGGGCAGTTTAATATTAATCGATGCAGCAAACAGAGAATCGGAATATTTCAAAGAATCTAGAGTTTTTTGATTAAAAACCGATTCGCTGAATCCAAATTCCTTGATAACACTCTCCTTAAAATCCTCACGTCTTTTTCCTGAATACTTTCTGTAGGAGTTTCTTAACGAAACAATCAGAGCCTCCATCGGACCAAAATTCTGGTTATCTTTTGAATATACCGTGTTTGGATTTTCGTTTAATTTTAAACTTAGAATATTTCCGGCAGGGAATTCTCCGTTTATATATTGAGTATCGAAATCGCCATGCTCATGAAAAAGGAAAATGTCGGTAGGTTCTTTCTCAAGAAGTTCATAGATATAATCTCTCATGAAGGGCGACTGACGATAGTTATAAAACCTGTTTCCATTCGATGATTTGAATGCAAGAGGAAACTGCTCTTTCATTTCATACTGTTGGTCCTGCCACATAGTCAGACAATCTGAATTATAGCCGTGACCGTTGAACACTTTTAGAAGTTGCGGATTTGTAAAACTCTTATGTGCAGCAACAACTTTTTGCAGATACGCCTTAAGCATTTGGGAACTCTCCTTTCCATAATCGGAAGGAGGAAGCATTCGTGCTGAATAGAAATTGCTCTCAACCTTTTGAGGTGAGCTCTCCTTCAGTTTATAATAGAAAATATTTGGGTTGCTTTTATCGTTTTGAATAAACTCAAATTCCAAATCTAAATCGTCATAAAATCGGTCAGAAGTAACAGAAGCATCTTCGATAGGAAACTTCTCTTCGTCCATTTTAAAAGCAGTTGTTGCGTGTTGGAAATTCTGTACTCTCACAACAGGAACCTTTCCGATAAAAACGGCTCCTTCCAGAACTGGTTTGCGATTATATATTTTTCTTATTTCATCTCTTAAAACATCGGGACTATTCCATTCGCCTGAGAGTATCTCAACACCCAAGCCCTCGCTTTCCAGCACATTTTTATATGCAAGTATTTCACTCTTAGCCGAACTGTAACTTTCACTGTCGACAACAATCAGAAATCTTGATGCGAACTGAGTTCCGGATTTAACTGGTTGCTCAACAGCATAGAGGTTCAGGCAGATAGTCGTTAATACTATTAATGTAAATATTTCTTTAACTCTTTTCATAATAATTCATTTAACGCATATATACCTTAATTCTTTCAGCAGTTTTAAGCAATTCGCTCTTAAGTTCAGGTGCTGTTGAAGGCGATTTTGCCAACTCTGAGCATCTGCTTACAATTAAACCTCTGTTATATGACAATGTAAACCAGCCAAGTGACTCCGCAAGTTTTAACCTGAGTTCCAAATCTTCGCCATTATCCGACAAAACCTTCAGGTACTCTTCAACTCTATTGTGATATGGATTGTTCCTTAACATCGTGACAGCCATCAATCGGGATTTTAGTGATTTACCTTTGTCAATAACATCATCGCCCATTTTTGCAATACTCATTCTGGAAGCAAGCGTTTTATCGAACTTAGCTCTCAAGCTCTCTCTCCCCTTTTCATATCCGAATTTTGAAAGTTGTTTTTCAAACTCTGCCTTTAATTTATTGCTGTCGATCAAATCGAAACTCATTACTGCATTGAAGAAAACTCTTTCATCAAGATTGTCGTTAATAAAAGCACGCACTATATAAGGAATAAACTCCTCACTACCGATTCTTCCCATTGTAAACAGACTCTTGCGCCTAATGAATTCATAAGGGTCATCGGTCGCTTTTTTAAGAATCTGCGCTAAAAGCGGTGTATTGTAGAATTGAAGCAGATGATATACTTGCAGACGTACAGAGTTGTATGGTGAGGTGGCATATACATTTGCTAAAAATTCAGGCATTTTACTGTATTTTAGTTCAAACAGTTTCCAAAGAGCTATTCCTTTTGCATCGGGACGTGCATCCTTGTCATAAAGATTTAGCCAGTATTTGATATCGGTCGAATTCAGGTTAATAGCCGCAGGAGTGTTTGAAGAGAAGTGGAATGTAGGGTCTCCGGTAATGTGAGACTCTAAAATATTCGTCATTTTTGCCCACTCTCCCACGCTATAGCCCATTCCAAGCATTCCCATCAAATCGGAAGAGGATTTATCCTGAAGAACGTTCACACTGTTCCCGAATGTTGCAATTGTCTTGCCGTCTGCAAAAATGTACTCGGCACCTATGTAGCTCTCTTCGCGGAAGTCGCCGTTGTAACAGGCATCAAAAATCACAATCCGGGCATTTGGTTTAATGGTTGCAACATCCTTTAATACAATGCCTGTATTAGCCTCATTGATTGAGTCCTGCTCAACTATTTTTGGATCATTAACTCCATTGAACCAAGTCGAATCAATATTATATGCAGTCATGTAACTCTTAATCAATGCCGATTTTTCTGAATCATCCTTAGCTTTTTTAAGCTTTTCTCGAATTAATCTTTTGGCAGATTCGTAATACTCATCGGCACCGACACTTGCGGGATGTTCGGAGAGATACTGCCGCTCAGGCATTCCGTGTTCGTGGAAAATCATAAGATCCATCTCTTCGCGACGTAGCTCATCGGTAACAATCTCCTTCATATATGGATACATCCTGTAAAAGAGCAGTTTTACCTTTTGTTGTTGACCGAATGATCCGGGGAACTGCTCTCTCAATAAAACTCCCTCCTCTTTCCAGGCAGTAAGGCTATTTGAGAACGAACCCTCTCCGGTGTAAGTAGTAATTACATCAAGAGGATTATTTTTGGTTCTCTCATTTACAGTTTTGATCAAATATTTTTTAATTTGCTCATAACCTTCACTCCCTTTTTTAGTTGGTTTTATTCTTCCGGTGTAAATATCACACTCTATTTTTTGAGGAGAGTCGTTTCGAAGAGTATAATAGTAAAATTTACTGTCCGATGAGTCTCTTCCAAGATAATCGAACTTAAGATCAAAATCGTCGTAAAAACGGTCGGAAGGAACAGAAGATTCCCTCATCGAAAATTTCTTTTGATCCATTTTGAAGGCAGATGTCATATATTGCGCATCTCTTACCATAGGAACAGGTATCTGCCCAATAAAAACGGCTCCTTCGAGTCCTTTTGTCTTATAATAGTTTAGAAGTATTTCCCGTATCTGTTGGGGGCTCTCTTGGTTAATAATATAAATAATGGCTTGAAACCCCTCTGAGTTTAGCATCTTTTTATAGTTATCAACCTCATTTTGACAAGATTTATATGAATCTTTGTCTATTATAACGGCAAAACCTCTCCCCAAAGAATAGGCTTGTGAGGAGAGGATAAGTGCCGTAATTATTGAAATTAAAGCTTTTGTAGATTTCATTAATGTTTAAAAATTGAATCCTAATCCTAATTGTGAATGGACTCTTGATTTTTCCAGATTCATAGGGTCATAATACAAGATATTGGCATTTAGTGACATTCTTGTTCTGCCCAGTTTTGTTTCCAGAGCAATATTTCCGCCAAGTCTCTTGTAGCTTGTCTTCATAAATGCGAAGTCCGGTGTCATGAACTCGGTAATAATAACCGATTGTGGTTCGGCTCCGTTATATGAATACTTGCCGTTGTAATTGTACTTATATGTTAGTTCGGCTCCGATCAGCAGAGCTGTACTCTTTCCGAGAGGCATATTGAAACGGATATTACCTCCTACATACATATTTTCAATTTTCATTTTTGACTCAGGCATAATATAGAGATCGTCGTTTGATGTATACTTTGTATTTACCCCTGCTCTCCATTTATAGTCTGTAACCGATTTACGGAAGAAATCGAAATTGGCTGCCATTTCCCTGTAATTATAAGTGGATCTTATACTGCTGTAAATATCTACCCAACGTTGAACTTCATAGGTATTGTCCAACACCTGAACATACTCTATACCGTTTGTTTTCGAGTCTTTGAACGAAAGATTTAATCTGCCGAAGTCTGAACCCTCTTCAACTACAAGTGCAACATTAGCTCCAATTACTCTTTCGCTTACTGTTCCCTCTTTTTTAGGCTTAGTCGGTGCGCTGATTACATCTTCAACCTTGTAATCATAAGTACCTTCAAAGAAAATTTTTGCTAAAGGGAAAATGTATGAGTACTGCAAAGCGCCTCCAAGTGTATTTCCTTTGTAAAGAAACATTCCCAGCGATTGTAATCCGCCGACTGTTGCAATATAGTTATTGCCAAGACCTTTGAGAACGTAAACATTTTGATTTACTTCACTGTCGCTGTTTGTAGTTGAGGAAGTTTGCGAGAGGTTCTGGTAAACGGCGTTCAACCCAACTGAATGGTTTCCGAATGTGGCAACCAACCCTGGTTTTACGTTTATATGGTAATAGTAAACTACAGATCTTGGGTCAACTTGCTTTGCACCCGATTTTGACACATACTCGGCTTTTATTCCGGCGTGCAGAAAATTCCACAATGGTTTACTTGCAAGTGACATTTCAAGTTTATAGTATTGCTTCTTCCAATCGCTCAAATTCGGATCTGCCACATAATAAGGGACTCCTCTTGATGGATCAAGCATTTGAGTATTAAACCTAGTTCCTTTAAGAAAATCATTGTTAAAAGAAAATTTACCCCAAGCGTATCCGTTATTCAATTTTTGTCCCCCCTCCGTAGTTATTCCTAATGAACTCTCGTTTTTACCACTCTGATTTAATTTATAGGTTCCATTTTTAACATCGTAATTCAGATTAATCTTTGTAAAATCATTTAGTTTATCTAAATAGATCCCGGCTCCGTTTTCTGAGTTAAACCAAACACTGCGTGCATTCATCAATTCGAATGAGGCGGCATTGTTAACTTTATCTTTAACCTGAGCTGTTGCTCCCTGAAACGTTAACAGAGAAACTAACAGTGCTCCGGCACAAAAAATATTTTTAATTTGTTTCATAGTCATTGTTGTTTAATCTGTTATTTCCATGTATTCCAAGAAGGTGCAAGAGCTCCGTTTCTTCTGATAACAGGCGGATTCATCACCTCAAAGTCGTTTGAACTGTTATTTGTATCGTAATAGATTTTCCTTCCGTTTTCCAGAGTCTCTTTCACTTTTCTGGCAACGCTCACTCCTAAGTAAGTACCGCCAACAGTTGCAGCTCCTGCGTCAAGTACGGCGGGTAATCTCTTTAGCTGCATTTGAGTAGAGTTTCCGACAAGTTCAAGCGCATCTACAACGTCGGCAATAGGTACTCTGAATACTTTTTCGGTTCTGCCTACAGGTGTGACAAATGAGTTAGGATCAATTGCCGTTTTTGGATAATATATTGCAAAGACACCTCCAAAAACAGTAGTTAACCATTGTGGTGTTGGAGAAGGCCAATATGCCATTGTCATGTTAATTGCAGGATTATCTAAAATAATCGAAGAGGTGTTTACCAGAGTTTCGAATTCGGCACTCAAAAGATTTACCGGACAATTTGGATTCAATGTACTCTTCTGATGGTTATCTGCCATTTGCGCTATTATTATTGACTCTCCCGGATTTAAAGGATAATCTTTGTTTGACGGAACTTGCCAAATTTGTGAAGCATAAACGTAATCGGCAGCATCGGTTTGCGAATAGGTAGGAAGAGTAGCTGTCGCAGTGTTGGGGAAGAGGAGGGCGATACACAAACCTTTAACATTCTGCACATTCTCGCTGTTATTATAAATTTCGTAAAACTGATCACGAAAATATGAACCACCTGTAGGGGTTTTTGATCCGCAATAGTAAACCTCTTTAAACAAGAGTGCTCCCGATTTTGATGCCCCCACAGTTACAGGAATAGATTTTCCGTTTTCTACAATACCCACATTTACGGCACTTCCGCTATAATTATATGTGAACCCGTCCTGAGCCTTTTCGGCAGATATTGTTATAGTGTAGATTCCCGGAATAATATTATTTACCTGAACAGTACCCGATGAACTCATTGTTGTATTGAGCTCATATTTTTCGGAGTAGTTAATAAGTTTTACATTAAAATTAGACGGTGTCGGAGCTGCTCCCAAATTTAAATTTAAAGATACTGTAGCTGTCAGAGACTCTACCTCTTTAGCTCCGATTGCATCGTCGAACTGTTGGCAGGAAACTGCAAACAGTGTTACAGATGCCAATATATATGTATATTTTAAGAACTTTTTCATATTTGAGAAATTTATCTATTTAATTTTTAGAGCCAGTTCAAATCCGAAATACAAAGGAATATTGAGTCGTGTAAACGATCCGGGTGTTCTTTTGCTTTCGTACAATGGTCGTACGTTGAACATATTGTTTGCATAGAATGAAGCCTGAAGTGTTTCACCAATCTCTTTAGTAAGGTTGATATTCAAAATTACTGTAGGGAAGTATGATTCGGCTATAAATCTTGTCGAAGATTTACTGACGAACAGATATGAAAATTCTGGATCGCTCTTCATACTTGGGTCGAATGAATGCACAAGTCCGTCTGCTCTCGATATATAAGCTACCAACATTGTATCGTTTCCGAAAGTTGACCACTCTTTGTTGATCCAGTTTACCTGAGCAGTAGCAGTAATTACAAAACCTATTGACGGTATATTGTGAATAGCCCTTAAAGTAGTAACTAAGCTTTCGTTATGGTCTTTTTGAATCGCCTTATCGTAGATTCCGATATTCCTCTCCAAACTATTCAGGTTTTTATTTGTACTGAATGAATTTCCATCACTCCATTGTACTGTATTTGAATAGGATCCTGTTACAACAAACGAAGTTCTAATTGCATCAATCCTTCCCAAATCCATTTCAAACTCAACTCCTTTGTTTGTTGACCTTGAGTTATTTTGAGGAGTTGCATAGCTTAAGAAAATTTTATTTGTCGATTTCTCTTTTAGAGTCGGAATTGTACCTGGATTAGTCTGAGCAATCTGGTATTGTTTATAAGTTATAAGTTTGTACGTATCGGTGGTAGAACCAAGACGGTAACCGTTGATAAGATTATCATAATAAGCCGTTACAGATAATTTTTTCTTATTAATATTAAGATCAAAGCCTAATTCGGATTTTCTGTTTGAAGCAATTTTTAAATCACTGTTCCCCGTTTGGTAAACTCTAGTAGATGCCAAAAAAAGTTGTTCGGCTTCAGGCACAGTTGAGCTTCCGATATTATTGAAGTGAACCAAATCAAAGTAAGCATCTTGAGGATATAAATATAAAGCAGTAGGTGCTTTTGCAAAAACACCCACACCACCTTTAATGTAAAGAGTAGAAGGAATAACTTCGAATGACAAGTTAATACGAGGTGATATTATACTTTTCTTTGCAAAATTATCATATCTTAATCCGAATTGTGATTTTAATTCTCTTTTACCAATTGTCCAAACCAAATTATCTTCAAGGTATGCTGAGATTTGATTTATGAATGGGATATCTGAATACTTACGAGGTCTTGGCGATGAATTTTCGCTGCTGAGGACTCTGTATGGAGGTGCTTCTAAATCATACACCTTTCCACGTCCCAGGTTACCGTCACTTTTAAAATCGGCTCCCAATTTTAACCTGTTTGAGAGATTACCCGTTTTTTGAGCGAAAGTTGCTTTAATGTTTGCAAATACGTTTACCTCTTTTCCGTAAATATCATAACGGCTGAAATATTCGTTAGGCAGATACGTTGCATAATAGGTGGATTCTCCAGGTAAAATATTTGTTAGTTCCACGCCGTTATTGTCATAAACCTTTTGACCCGGTCTGTTACTTAAAACAGCACCGTCTGAGTTAGACATTGAATATGCCGAAAAGGCGTTTCCAAGCAGTTGCTGGCTGTACGAGTGCTTATCGCGATAACTTCCGGATAATGTGAATTGAATATTATTCAACCACCCTCGGTTTATATTCCATGTACCGTTTGTGTTAAATGTAACACCTAGGTCAGATGAACCGGTTGCCAATTGGCTTCTAGTGTCATTCGGATTTTTTTCCCTTGTATCTTTACCTAATGATAAACTAAGTGATGAAGTTGATGAAAGCTTGCCAAAATTATTTGTATATAAAGCCTTAGAATTTACTCTTTGATAATATGCATATGATTCAGTAAGTTCATTTACGTTATACATATAGTCGCCGCTTATATTAAGACTTCCCCTCTTTTCGCCAAGCGAGAATCCCTTACCGGCAGATACCTGATAAAGAGAGGGATCTGTTTTAAATTTTATGCTTAACGGCTCTTTACCTGCTTTCGATTTTACAATTACGGCACCTGAAGCCAAGTCACCGAATTCAACAGAGGATATGCCCCTTATTACTTCAATGGATTCAATATTATCGGTAGAAATTGATCTGAGGTCCAAACCCGAATTCGGAGAAGTACCTCCCCCAACTGCCCCCGCAGCTCCAGTAATTGTTGGAGATAGTGTTTGCATATTAGCATTATTTGAAACCGGTGCACCGTCAATTATAATTGCAGTACCTAGAGAATTCATTGCAGAACCGTCAGAGCTTGACCGGCCGATATTTCTGATAGTAAAAGTCTTTGCTGTGGAGAAATCTGAGTTAGAAGTAACTCCTCCGGGCATTAATTGAAGTATATCCGAAAGCGATTTTGCCTGCAGATGGTCCAGCGCCTGCCTTGAAATGTTAGATGCAGTCGCTTGGCCGGCCTTACTCTGTTGAGCTACAACCGAGACCTCTTTCAACCTGAATGAGCTGTACTGCATCTTAAACTCAAACAAATACTCTCTTCCGGCAATAATATTGATTACGGTGTCAATAGGTTCCATTCCCATAAACTGAATTTTAAACTCAGTTTTACCCGGAAATACCTTGTTAAAAGAGAACTCTCCCTTAGAGGTTGTGGTAGTTGCCGAACCTTGAGGAAGTAATTGTACTGTTGCAAACTCAACCGGAGTTTTTGCCGATCCGAGTTCAGTAACAATACCCTTGACAGTTGCGAAATTCTTTTCTGAAGTTGTCTGAGCCGAAATATTCGAGCTCACTCCAACCAAAAACAGAATTACCAACGCAGAGCAGAAAAGAGCTTTTACCCTTTTCTCTGCAATTTGAATTTCGTTTTTCATCATATAAAAAATTGTTAGTTAGGTTTATTTACTAGTCTTTGTATGGTTCTGTTAAGTTCAAATTTCAAATTCTCATTTTTCGTACTCTTTTCTACTTCTTCGCAAACAGCTATTATTTCATCTCTTTTACAAGAGTTTGTATACCAAGCAAATGCTTCAGCCAAAGTAATTCTCAAATCATCATCTTTAGATTCTCTCAAGAATTTAAATAAAACATCGAGATAGGCTACTGTATTAGTATTTCTTAGCGCAGTTAACGTAAACTTTTTTTGTTTTGCAGGAATGGAAGAATCCATTAAATCTGCAAACTCCTTTTTAGTATTTGTTAATGCATACTCAAGAGCTTTTTTGTCGGCATCATTATTTTTATACCATAGATCATTTTTTTGATGAACATGCCTGTTGAAAGCATCCAACGCAACATCCACAGGATAAGATTCACAAGCTGCCTTAAGCTGGAAGTCAACCCGTGCAGATGTTCCAGGTGCATATCTTATAGCAAAAACATCTTCGAGAAGTTCCGGCGACATATTAGAAGAGGCCTCTATAGCGCTGAATCTTCTGATTAACTCATAGTTATCATATAGCCCTAATTTGATGGCACTTACCAGGTTTTTATCATAATGTTTCCTGATACAATTGAATGCTTGTAAACGAATCAAAGGACTCTTATCGGATTTTTGGATAGAGAGAAGTTCATCGGTTGTCATATTCCCAGCTTCAAACAGCATCTTTATTGAAAGCGATTTAACCTCATTAATATTACTCTTAATGTTCTTCCTCCAATATTTAACATCATTTCTCTTTAACGCAATATTTGCATCCAAATCTGCATACTCAGGAACCGAAGGAGCGTAGCGATAAGTTGGATCGCCAATTAAATGAGACTCTAAAGTCATCTGCCCTTTAGCCCAATTTCCCACACTGACTCCCAAATCGAGCAACCCAACCAACTGATTAGTCCAGGTATCCTGTAATGTATTTACAGAATTTGCTTTAACAACTATAGTTTTGCCGTCATTGAAGATATAGTGACCGCTGATGTAATCTTCCAAATGAAAAGAGCCGTTAAAACAAGCATCAAAAGCTATAAATCTAGCATTTGGCTTATAATCTTTAAGATCCGGAATAGTAATATCGATAGCGGCATCTTCAAGGCTATCCTTTTTCATTACCTCAGGATTAAACGCATCTGAGACCCATTCAACGGGAACATTATAATTATCTATATAATATTGTTTCGAAGCAGTAGTATCTTTCGCTCCGCGGATTTTCCCCCTGAAAAACTTTCTCGACAATTCAATCCAACGACTTGTAGTGCTGGTTATAGGGCTTCCGTTCATGTATTGTGTATCTTCGGCTCCATGATGATGTAAAATTGCAAGATCGAGATCTTCTCTGGCCAACTCAGCCATGAGTCTGTATTTTACGAAGTCATCAAACGTGTAATCAATATAGTTCAGAGTTCCTTTTCCATCGCGAAAAACTTTGAATTGATCAAGAAGAGTAACCTTCTCATCGAGCCTTGCAACCATATCGTCTGAGTTATAACCGTGACCGGCAAAGAATGTAAGGCTTCTGACACCTCTTTTTTGAGCTTTCTCTTTTACTACTTTGTGCAGATACTCGTTTATTAGCGTGTACTTATCTTTTCCCTCAACTTTGGGAGGCTTGATTCTCGCACTGTATATTTCACAACGAATATTGTGAGGACCTTGCAATGCAAGATTGTAATAGAACAAATTCTTGTATGTAGTATCTCTTTTTAAAAACTCAAAATTAAGATCAAAATCATCATAGAATCTGTCTGAAGGAATCGAAGAGAGATTCCATGCTCTCTTTTGATCCATTTTAAATGCAGTTGCCAAATGCTGCGCATTTCTGATCATAGGTACAGGAATATCGCCTATTAAAACAGCGCCTTCAAGTGAATTGTTTTTATATAGATTTTTAAGAACCACTCTGATTGAATCGGGCACTCCCCACTTATCAATAACAATTACAGGATTCAGACCTTCACTCTTAATTGAGTTAGAATATCCGTCAATTGACTCCTTACATTTAGAATATGTGTTCACATCGACCACAAGTGCAACACTTCTCACACTCTCTTTTGCCGATAATGTCGCCGGAATAAGAACCGACATTAGTAAAAAAGAAAAAATATATTTTGTTTTCATAGGTGTTAATTTGTTGTTTGACTATCAGATTGCCATAATGTAACATCGCACAAAGTAAAATATTTGTACAAAATGCAATGCTTTATAGCAATTATCCCACAAAATTAAGAATAATAATTGCAGCCACAAATAGTGGTAGCCCGGATTACAGCAAATTAACCCTTTAGAAAATTATGAAATGATATTAAATTGAAATCAGTTACTATCCGATACTCCACTCGGTGCCCTCTTTTGTATCTTTAATAGTAACACCAAGCCTGTTTAATTGATCTCTTATAGAATCACTTACGGCAAAATCTCTATTCTGTTTAGCATTTGACCTCACATCCAGCAGCATTTTTATTACTCCGTTCAGAATCTCAGAATTGCCTGCTTCGGCAGATTCATCTGTCAGGCCGAGAATAGAAATCAGAAAATCCTCAAAAATTGAAGTAAGTATTGCTTTATCGTTGTCATTTACCTCAATTTGTTTGTCCTTAATTTGATTAACAATTCTTACAGATTCGAAAATACCCGCAAGAGCAACAGGAGTATTTAAATCGTCACATAATGCACTTAAGATTTCCTGATACGCTTTTCCGATTGAAGAGTTATTCTCTGATTTATTGTTTACAGGAATAGCTTTGACATCTTTGGATGCTTGCATCATTTTCTTCAAGCCCTTTTCCGAAGCCAGCAGAGCTTCATTGCTAAAATCAAGAGTCCCTCTGTAATGAGCCTGAAGAATAAAGAATCTGATAGTCATAGGGGAGAATGCCTGAGACAATATCGAGTGAGAACCGGTAAATAGTTCCTCCAGAGTAATAAAATTACCGAGAGATTTGCCCATCTTCTGCCCGTTAATAGTAATCATATTGTTATGCATCCAGTACTTAACACCTCCGCTTCCTCTGGAAACAGTATTCTGAGCCAATTCGCATTCGTGATGAGGAAACAGAAGATCCATCCCTCCTCCGTGAATATCGAAATTATCGCCCAAATATTTTGAACTCATTGCGGAACACTCAAGATGCCAACCCGGGAATCCTTCGCTCCAAGGAGAAGGCCAATGCATTATATGTGAGGCAGATGCCTTTTTCCATAGTGCAAAATCAAATGGCGATTTTTTGTCGGAAGTCCCTTCCAGAGAACGACTGTTAGACTGCATTTCGTCAAGCGATCTGCCCGAAAGAACTCCATACTTATGACTCTTATTATACTCCTGAACATCGAAATATACCGAACCGTTACTTTCGTATGCAAATCCACTTTCAAATATCTTTTTAACGAGTTCAATTTGTTCAATAATGTGTCCGGATGCACGCGGTTCAATATTAGGAGGTAAAGTATTCAGCAATTTCATTGCTTCATGATATCTCAATGTATAGTGTTGAACAACCTCCATTGGTTCAAGCTGCTCCAGCCTGGCCTTCTGCGCGATTTTATCTTCCCCGGCATCAGCATCATTTTCAAGATGGCCAACGTCGGTTATATTTCTGACATACCTAACTTTGTAACCTATAAATTTCAGGAACCGGACAAGTACATCATAAGTGATTGCAGGTCTTGCATGTCCAAGATGCGCATCGCCATAAACTGTTGGCCCGCATACATAAATTCCGGCAAAACCGGGATTTACCGGTTCGAAAATTTCTTTACGGCGTGTGAGAGTATTATATATATGAAATTTATTATCCATTTTATTTGATTTTTCTTATAAATTAGGTACAATAACAGGGAACAAAAGTACGAACATTTTTGTAAATTTGTGAATCTAAACAGAATCATATGAGACATCAATTACTGACGGGGTTTTTATTTTTTCTGACACTTACTACCGGTTCGCAATTTTTGCAGTCTTGTACCGAATTTAAGACAAAAGAGAATAATCCAAATAAAATTGATAACACAGAGATTGCTGCTACAGGCATCAAAATAAAAGCAGATACTCTTCCTGCGCCTCAAAAGATAAACGCAGCTCCGCCTGAAGTTAAGAGAGTAGGAAAAATTGAATCAAAAACGCTTATAACCAATTCTGTTTTGGCAAGTGAGCCCAAAAAGGTTATTATTTCACAGCCTGCTGTAATCACTCCCGGTATCGGTTCGGCAGCAAAACCAAAGGTTATGGATGTTATAACAAAACCTGTTTTTTGTAAAGCCCCAACTCAAATTTTAGTAAAAGACTCATACATCAAGGAGACTAATCCATGTAGTTTCAGTAGTTTAAGTCAGCTCCAGGGACTCCTGAATGACCAGGTAAGAAGTATTGTACAGGACAGTATTGGAAATCTTTGGTTAGCTACTGACGAAGGATTAGTAAGGTATGACGGTAAATATTTTTACCATTACCGTAGAGAACAAGGGCTTTCTAACAACCTTATTCTGTCACTTTTTATCGATTCAAAAGGGAATTTGTGGTTTGGTTCATTCAGAGGCGGTGTTACAAAATTTGACGGAATATATCTGACCAATTTCAATACCGACGAAGGACTTTTGAGCGATGTCGTAAACGTTATAAGTGAAGATTCGACAGGAGCAATATGGATTGGTACAGGAGAGGGTGTATCAATTTATGACGGTAAATCATTTAAAAATTTTACACCAAAAGAGGGTCTTAGCGGAAAGGATGTCAGAACTTTTGCACGGGATAATGACGGCAGAATATGGATAGGTACAGCAGATGGAGGCTTTTCGATATACGACGGCAAAAGTTTTACAAATTACTCAAAATCAAATGGCTTCGTAAATAATTTTATTTCCGAAATAATTAAAGACCGTAAAGGTTCAATGTGGCTTGCCACGGCAAGCAGCGGAGTCGTAAAATTTGACGGGACAAAGTTCTTCAACTACACAACCGAGAGCGGATTAAGTAGTAATCTCATGAGGTCGGCATATCAAGACAAAAACGGAGATTATTGGTTTGGAACTGCCGATAAAGGAGTCAGTCGGTTTGACGGAACCTTTTTCTATAATTACGGAGTTGAAGATGGCCTTAATTCCGATTTCGTAAAGACAATTTTGGAAGATAAGCAAGGGAATATCTGGCTCGCAACAAAAGTATCCGGTCTCACAAAATATGACGGAAGAATCTTCTCTCATTATACCGAAAAAGAGGGACTGACATACAGTCGGGTAATGAATATTCTTGAAGATAAAAAGGGAAACTTATGGTTCGGAACATACGGTGGATATGCAACAATTATGTCGAAGGATCCGAAATCCGGTGAGACAAAAATATCTGCCTTCGGTAAAGAGGAAGGATTATTCGGCAGCAGAATATACAGCATAATTGAAGATAAAGCGGGAGATATTTGGTTTGGGTCTGATGGTGGAGGTGTCTCAAAGTATGATGGGAAAAACACTTACACATACAACGTAACTCACGGGATGGCAAGTAATTCAATAAGAGTTATTCGTCAGGATTCCGACGGGAATTATCTTTTCGGAACTTACGGCGAAGGCTTGATTTTCTTTGACGGAACCACTTTTACTAAATATTCTGTTGAAAACGGACTAAGCGGAGCTAATATTTTATCACTTTTACAGGACAGCAAGGGTCGTTATTGGATTGGAACTGACGGCGGCGGAATCACATTATTTGATGGTACAAATTTTACCCATTATAATAAAAAGAGTGGTTTTTTTGATAATACAATTTACAGCTTTGCAGAAGATAAAAACGGGAACATTTGGATTGGTACTGCCGAAGAGGGATTGATACGATACAATGGTAAAACATTTAAAAAATTCGGGACAGAAAACGGCTTAATTAATAGCACTATTCTGAGCCTTAAAATTGACTCCGACAATAATATTTATGCCGGAACAAGATCAGGATTAAATGTTATTGATTATGAAAATCATCCGGATGAAGATACTACCCGCGAAAAGATAAGTGTAAGAAGTTATGGCTATGAAGATGGATTCTTCGGTATAAGTTGTAACCTTGATGCAATAGGAATACAATCGAACGGAACTGTTTGGGTCGGGACTATAAACAGATTAACTGCATTTCACAACCCTAAAGAGGAAATAATGCCGATAAATCATACTCCTCAAGTCACTAATTTACAGCTATTTAACGAAAATATTCCATGGATTACTCTAAATGAAAACAGAGATACAACAATATTATTAAGTAATGGTATCAGAACAGGAAAGTTGAAGTTTAAAACCATCTCAAAATGGTACGGATTACCACTGGAACTAAAATTATCTCACAGCAACAACTTCATTGATATACATTTTAATATTGTCTCCCTGAGCAATGTTAAAGGACTTCGTTACGAATATATGCTTAAGGGGCTTGATAAAAGCTGGAATATCAGCGACAGGAATGAATTAAGTTATGGCAACCTCTCCCCGGGCAAATACACATTTCAAGTAAGAAGTCTTACAATTGACGGCAGCAGAAGCGAAATCTGCTCGTATTCATTTATAATTCTTCATCCTTGGTGGAAGACAATTTGGTTTTACCTTTCAGTGGGCATAATTATCATACTTTCAATATATTGGTTTATTGGATACAGAGAAAGAAGACTTATAAAAGATAATGCAATTCTTGAAGATAAAGTTAAGGAGCAAACAAGAGAACTTCTTATCAAAAACGAAACCCTAAAGAATATTAATCTTGAGAAAGATAAACTGTTTACAATTATTGCTCACGATTTAAGAGGACCATTTAGCAGCTTTATGGGAATTACTCAGATGTTATCGGATGATATTTCTATGTTTTCTAAAGAGGATCTGCAGACTTTTGCAAAAAAAATGAATCGCTCGGCTACGGATTTATTCAATCTTCTTGAGAATCTACTCCAGTGGTCAAGAATGCAGCAAGGTACAATCCAATTTAACCCTGAGAATATAAACCTTAAACAGATTTTATCCGGCAATTTGGAATTATTAAAGAACTCTGCCGAAGAAAAAGGAATTACACTAAAGATTGATATTCCTGATAATATCGATTTAAACGCCGATTCCAAGATGATTCAAACCATTATTCGAAACCTGGTTTCCAATGCAATTAAATTTACATCAGGGGGTGGACATATAGAGTTGAAGGCAAAACAAGAGGGAAGTGAAACAGTCATTTCGGTTAAGGACGACGGAATCGGAATGCCGGAGGAGACTCTGGATAAAATATTCCATCTGAACAATGAAACAGGCAGATTCGGTACTGCAGGAGAACCAAGCAGCGGTCTGGGGCTTTTAATATGTAAGGATTTTGTCGAAAAACACAATGGTAAATTATCTGCAAAATCTACAGTAAAAAAAGGCTCTACTTTTACAGTTACAATTAATTCGGTTAATTGACTTTTAAATAAGAATTGAGGCCGGTAAAACATGATTTTGTCGGCCTCAATTTTTTATTGAGATTTCTCCTCTTTAATCACTTCGGGATACTGCTTAATAGTAAAAGCAACAATCTCGTATGTTTGTCTCTCAATACCGGTTTTGGTTTGATATTGAACCGGTTTTAATCTGCCTGTAACCGAAAGACATGCCCCTTTTTTGATTGTGTTAAAATCGGGCATTCCCTTGCCTGCCCATGCGACTATGTTATGCCAGATAGTCTCATCCTGCCACTCCCCTTTTTTGTTTTTGTAGCTCTCGTTTGTAGCCATAGAAAGTCTCATAACCTGACCCCCCTCTTCCAGCTCCGTGATTCTGGGATCGAAACCAACGTTTCCCCTTAACTCCACTCTGTTTAATGACTTTTCCATAATTATATATTTTTAAATGTAGGGCAAAGGAATTAAAACATGAGATTCCGGCAATCAACAATCAGAAAAATAATTTATTAAATCATAAAAAGACATAAAATATATCTAACTTTGGTAAAGTTTCCTGTTTTTTAAAAACGTATAACCATTTAATATCTAATATCATGAAAAAATTACTATTATTATCAGTTTTTGCTTTTATGATTTTTTCCGTTTCATCTTGTGTTGAATCATCGGAAAAATACAAAACTCTAAAGGCTCAGAACGACTCATTGGCAGTAAAAACTGCTGAGTTCGACGAAATTTTTGCTACTCTTAACGAAGTTGAAGATGGACTGAAGTCTATCAGAGAGACTGAAAATATCCTCACCATTCAATCTCAAGGTGGCGGTCTTGAGGTACAGGCAAATAAAAGAGAACAACTGAAATCAGATGTTGCTGCTATTGGCGATGCTATCAAGAGCTACAAATCACAAATTGAAAAATTAAAAGCAAGTGGTAAGGTTAAATCAAAAGAATTCACAAAAAGGCTAAATGCTTTAACTGCCGAACTCGAACAAAAATCTGCCATGATTTCCGATTTAAGCGCACAACTTGAGGAAAAAGAAGCTATGCTTAAGATTAAAACTCAACAAATTGCCTCTTTAGACCAAACTGTTTCTACTCTTAAAAATGATGTTTCAAATTTAAGCACCGAAAGTAAATCTCAAAAAGAGACCATCGCAACTCAGGATGTACAAATTAATGCAGGTTATTATATTGTGGGTTCAAAAACCGATCTTATTGCTGCAAGTGTAATGTCAAAAGGTGGTTTGTTCAAATCTGCAAAAATCTCATATAATGCAGAACAATCAGTGTTTACAAAGATTGACATCAGAAAAACAAATGAGATTAATTTAAATGCCAAAAAAGCTAAAGTTCTCTCAATTCACCCCGCATCATCTTATACAATGGAAGCTGACGAAGCCGGAATGCAAATCTTGAAAATCAACGATTATGCAAAATTCTGGGAACAAACTAAATATTTGGTTATTCAAACTCAATAATTAACGATATATGAGAAAAGGAATAATAGCTGTTATTACTTTATTGTCTATTGTCTCTTGTAAACCTAAAATGACAGAAAATCCACTATTGACAGTATCGGGCAATCCTTATGAGGCACCTGCATTCGATAAAATCAAAAATGAGCATTATAAACCTGCTTTTGAGGCTGCAATGGCCGAAGGAAGGGCTCAAATTGATTCTATTGTTAATAATACAGAGGCTCCAACTTTTGAAAACACAATTGTTGCTCTCGAATATGCCGGTAGAAAACTAAATAATATTCAGTCAATTTTCTTTAATTTGAATGAAGCTTGTACCGATTCTGTGATGCAAGCTGTTGCTTTGGAGGTCTCTCCAATGCTTACCGAATATTCAAACGAAATTTTACTGAACGAGAAATTATTCGCCAAAATTAAAACTGTATATGACTCTAAAAGTTCTCTCAATTTAAATGAAGAGGACGCAAGACTTCTTGAAGAGACATACAGAAGTTTTGCCCGCAATGGTGCAAATCTGCCGGAAGCTGCAAAAAAACGCTTTAAAGAGATTGATTCAGAACTTTCGCAACTCTCTCTTATGTTTGGTCAAAATGTACTTGGAGCAACCAATAAGTTCTTCTTGCACCTTACTGACTCTACTTTACTTAAGGGACTACCTGAATTTGTAAAGGAGATGGGTTCCAGCGAGGCTAAAGAGAGGAAACTTGAGGGATGGGTATTCACATTGCAAG
>CAZOOH010000008.1:0-24082 GCA_964581375.1 uncultured Muribaculaceae bacterium | reverse complement strand
GCAGTCACTGCAAACGTTTGGATCGATTTTATAGATATCACCAGGAGAGATAGCTTCTACAGGGCACTCATCTATACAAGTACCGCAAGCTGTACAATCTTCAGAAATTTTATAAGCCATTTCAGTTAATTTTTAATTGGTTTATTTTGTGCAAATATAGGAAAATTGGTTTAATTAGAACAAATAGTAATCGTATATTTGTATCAAATTTAATTTTTGCGTTAACCAATGAAAAGGAAATTATTTTTTATAGTATTCTTTGTGTTAAGTGTTTTTGGATATTCAGACATATCTGCCCAAAATAGCATCAACAATCTCAAATTCAATAAACTGATTCATGATTTTGGGACATTTGACATAAATGATGGAAAGAAGAGTTTTACATTTACTTTTAAAAATTCCGGAAGCACTCCTGTTGTAATTCAAACAGTAATATCTTCATGTGGTTGTACTACTCCAACCTGGACAAAAAAACCGATTATGCCGGGAGAGACCGGTGAGATTCATATCACTTTTTTAAATGATCAAGGAGCGTACCCTTTTGAAAAGTCGCTCTCTGTCTATATTACCGATATCCCCAAACCGGTAATTTTAAGAATAAGAGGAATAGTAAAAGATAAAAATTTCAAAATTACTGACTCATATCCAAGTGGCATTGGACCTTTAAAAATGAAATCCACAAAAATTAATGCGGGAATGGTATCTAAAGGAATTTCAAAAGAATTTCAAATCGAGGTATATAACGATTCTAAAAAGAGTATAAAAGTTATTCCTTCAAATATATCCAAAGGTCTTTCAATTGAAACCGAACCTGCAGTATTAGCTGCAGAGAGTACCGGTATTTTAAAAGTAAAATTGAATCCGGATTTGTCGTCAGGTTGGGGAAAATCAAATCTATGGGCAATGCTCAAAATCAATGATAAAACTTACACACTTCCAAAGCTGGAATTCTCATGTGTAATCATTGACAATTTTTCTACATTAACCAGAGAGCAGATTACAAACGCTCCTCTTCCTATTGCAACAAACAGCAATATTGACTTTGGCAGCGTCAAGAAAGGAACTTTGGCTAATGTTACATTTGAAATTAAAAACTATGGTTCATCCGATTTTATAATTCACAAAGCTGAATCAAGTTCGAATCTGACAGTTAGTTATCAGACAAAAACTCTGCCCGAAAAATCATCAAAAATATCAGTTAAAATAAATACTTCAAAAATGAAAGGCAAGATTAATGAGGCAGTTACATTAATTACTAATGCCCCATCACGCCCTCAGATGAACTTTATTGTGGAGGGAATTGTTAATTAGTACTGTATAAAATGACAAAAAAAGAATCTAGCGCATTAAAAGTAAATGAGGGTGTTCCGCAGCCTCCAATTATTAATCCTTACTTCCAAAATTTCTATCATAAAAACAGGTCAAAAATTTTATCTTTAGATGACTATGTTAATGGAATTTTATCGGGAGATATTGTTGTATTAAGTCAGGCTATTACGCTTATTGAAAGTTCAAGAGACGATCACAGAAAAATTGCACAAAAGGTAATTGAAAAATGTGCTCCTCACTCAATAAAATCAAAAAGAATCGGGATTACAGGCGTCCCTGGAGCAGGTAAAAGCACTTTTATTGAAGCGTTCGGAGAGTTGATAACATCTAAAAACAACAAATTGGCAGTACTGGCAATTGACCCCAGCAGTGAAAAGAGTATGGGAAGTATTTTGGGCGATAAAACCAGAATGGAGAAACTTGCCAATGATCCAAATGCCTTTATCAGGCCAAGCCCAAGCGCAGGTTCATTGGGAGGAGTTGCCAGAAAAACCAGAGAGACGATTGTTTTGTGCGAAGCAGCCGGGTTTAACTATATTTTCATTGAAACAGTCGGGGTTGGACAATCGGAAACAGCCGTTCACTCGATGAGCGATTTCTTTCTTCTGCTTATGCTCTCCGGCGCAGGCGATGACCTGCAAGGTATCAAAAGAGGAATTATGGAGATGTCCGATTTAATTGCCATAACCAAAGCAGATGGTTCAAATATCGAAAAAGCTTCTCTTGCAAGAGCGCTCTATTCTAATGCATTACATCTTTTTCCCCCACCGGAATCTCAATGGAAACCTACCGCACTGACAACATCTGCGGTAACAAAAGAGGGACTTAAAGAGGTGCTCGAAAAGATAGAAGAATATTTTTATCTTACCGAAAGTAACGGATATTTTGAACATCGTCGAAGAGAGCAAGCTCTTTATTGGATGAATGAAACTATAAACGAGGAACTTAAAAATAAATTTTATTCTAATACACTTATACAGAATAAAATTGCAATCATTAAGGAGAGTGTCCTCAACGGTGAAATTGGTCCTTTTGCAGCTGCAACCGAATTAATTAATCTATATAACACTCTATGAATATCATAATTGAAGCAGTCAAAACCAGTATTCAGATAACCGGCTTGGTCATGGTTATGATGTTGCTGATAGAATACATTAATGTAAAATCGCACGGGAAGTCATTTGCAGGACTTCAAAATTCAAAATTTAAACAAGTTGTATTTTCAACATTACTTGGATTAGTACCGGGATGTGTTGGCGGATTTGCCGTTGTATCGCTCTTTACACACAGAATTGTGAGTTTTGGTGCATTAGTAGCTATGATGATAGCATCTTCGGGAGATGAAGCTTTTATTATGATGGCAATGATACCTAAAGAGGCTTTGATTTTATTTGCAATTCTTACTGTTATTGCAATAGTAGCCGGGGTTGTAACCGATAAACTTTTCAATGTACCTGCTCCTTTCACAAAAGAGCATTTTGAAATTCATTCAAACGAACAACACAATCATCCTGTAATTTTCGGAAAGAGTATAATTTCTAACATGCGTTCCATAAGCAGAGAAAGAGTATTTATAATGCTTGGCATTACTATATTTATAATTGCTTCGGTTTTAGGAATTGCTAGTCACGAGCACGCAGGTGAAGAGCATACTCACGGTTCTTTCAATATTTTTGACGAAAAATGGATAAATCTTGCCTTTACAGGAATAAGTCTCTTGACTCTATACCTCACAGCTTCGGCTAATGAACATTTTATTAAAGACCATCTTTGGAATCACGTTGTAAAAAAACACTTTAAATCAATATTTCTCTGGACTCTGGGCGCTCTAATCATAATCCATTTCGGAATTAAATTTTTGAATATCGAAGCATGGATACAACAAAACGTATTTATTATGATTTTGATTGCAGTCCTTATAGGAATTATCCCTGAATCTGGTCCGCACATTGTATTTATTACACTTTTCGCAGCCGGTTCAGTACCATTCAGCGTATTACTAGCAAGTTCAATTGTTCAGGACGGTCACACAGCACTGCCACTCCTTGCCGAAAGCAAAAAGTGTTTTATTAAAGCAAAAGTTATAAATATGATTATTGGTTTTACACTTGGTGTAATATTTCATTTGGTGGGTTTTTAGGCCCACCAAAGGAGTTATTCTCCATTCATTGAAACCAGAAACTCTTCGTTGTTCTGAGTCTTTTCGAGCCTGGTTTTCATAAATTCCATAGCCTCAACCGAATTCATATCGGCAAGGTAATTTCTTAAAATCCATATTCTGTTAAGAGTGACCTTATCGAACAATAAATCTTCTCTTCTGGTACTGCTCATTGTAACATCAACAGCCGGGAATACACGCTTGTTAGATAACTTTCTGTCAAGTTGCAACTCCATATTTCCTGTACCTTTAAACTCCTCAAAAATTACCTCATCCATTTTAGACCCGGTATCGGTAAGAGCAGTAGCGAGTATTGTAAGAGAACCGCCATTTTCGATATTTCTGGCTGCTCCGAAGAATCTTTTTGGTTTATGAAGAGCATTGGCATCTACTCCACCACTGAGAACTTTTCCGGATGCCGGTTGAACTGTGTTAAAAGCTCTTGCCAATCTGGTAATAGAGTCCAGCAAAATTACAACGTCATGACCACACTCTACCAATCTTTTCGCTTTTTCAAGAATAATATTCGCAACCTTAACGTGTCTTTCGGCAGGTTCGTCAAAGGTAGAAGCAACAACTTCGGCTTTAACGCTTCTTGCCATATCCGTAACCTCTTCCGGCCTCTCATCAATTAAGAGTACAATCATGTATACCTCAGGATGATTATCGGCAATTGCATTGGCTATTGCCTTAAGTAACATGGTTTTACCGGTTTTAGGCTGAGCTACAATTAATCCCCTTTGTCCTTTTCCGATAGGTGCAAACAAATCTACAACCCTGGTAGACAAATTATTATGACCATTTGATGTTATATTAAACTTCTCTTCAGGAAATAATGGTGTGAGAAAATCGAAAGGAACCCTGTCTCTGATAAACTCAGGACTTCTGCCATTTATTTGATTTACTTTAACAAGCGGGAAGTATTTATCGCCCTCTCTAGGTGGTTTGATTTCACCTACTAAAGTATCGCCTGTTTTGAGACCATAGAGTTTTATTTGATTCTGAGAAAGGTAAATATCGTCTGGTGAGTTCAGATAGTTATAATCGGAAGATCTCAAAAAACCGTATCCGTCAGGCATAATCTCCAAAACTCCGGTTGCTTCTACAACTCCCTCGAATTCTGGTTTCGGTTTAATCTCTTTTTGACGTTTATCTTTATTCTGCTGAAGATCATCATTTACGTTAACAATCGATTTTACCTCTTGTTTTGACTCTTCTATCAACTCAGAATCGACAGGAATATCTAATTCGGGAAGTACAACATGAGGTTTTACCTGTTTTTGCTGCTTATTGGGTCTTTTATTGTTAGGATTTTTTTGAGCTATTGCAGATTGTTGTTGCTGCGTCGGCTGTTGTTGAGGAGTTTGTTGTATCGGCTGCGATGGAATTTGAGCAGCCTCTTGTTTTATTTCGATAGCGGCAGATACTTCTTCAGTTTGAGCCGGTTTTGTTTCATTGCCTTTTTTAAATTTAGGCCCCCTCTTGTTTTGATTTTTATTTTGTTTGTTAGCAGCAGGAGCTCCTACCTCTTTCTCTTTTATTGCTTCAGGCTCTTTTGGTACTATCGGTTCAGTAACCTTGACCGGTAACGGAGGATTTTTTACAATTCTTTTACGCATTTGGCGAGGCGAACCTATTCCCTGAATTGCTTGTTCATCAAGTATTTTATAGACTAAGTCCTCTTTAGAAAAATTCTTAGATTTGGCAATATTTAGTTGCTCTGCTATTGCAATTAAGTCTTCCTGACTTTTTTTGCTTAATTCTGTTATGTCGTACATTTAGTTGAGTTGGAAATTGATTATCTGAATAGATATCCTGAATCAGTGCAAATATACATAAAATTAGTATACAAACAAAAAAAGCGGATTGAATCCGCTTTTGATACTATTTTATGGCAATAACCTCTGCTTCGGCTCTTGCGTTTTTAGGAAGTTCTTTAACAGCAAAAGCAGCTCTTGCAGGGTAAGGTTCATCAAAATAGATAGAATAAACCTCATTTAAATCGGCAAAATCTGCCATATCTGTGAGAAAAACAGTCGTCTTTACAACATCCTTAAATTCATAACCGGCTTCATCCAGAATAGCCTTTATGTTTTTAAAAATCTGGTCAAAACATTCATAAGCACCACCACTTGGGAACTCACCTGTAAGCGGATCAATAGGTAACTGACCGGAAACGAATAAAATACCATTTTTCTCTACCGCCTGGCTGTAAGGGCCTACGGCTTTTGGAGCAAATGGAGTAGAAATAACTCTTGTTTTCATATTTTAAATATTATTTATCCCAGTAACTTGCATTTTTCTTGAATTGCAAAAGATCGGCCAGTGCAGATGCTTTTGCGTTAATCCTAAAACTCCAGCTTTGCCATTGACCCTGAGGAATCCAAGAAATGGAAATTAAGAAACAGTGTAAATCATAAGTGGCATTTAACTGAGTTGTAGTAAGTTTCTTATTTACAATATCGAACCCGGTATTTACGTTTACCATTAATGCTTTTGTGAATCTCAATTGTGCCGACATTCCAAGAGTTTGAACATAATTGTGTTTAGTTTTGAGCACATTCTCAACTATATTATAACTCCTGTTGTAAGTCATATTGTAGTTAAAATTAAGTTGCCAACTTAAATCTGGTTCAAGATAGTATATCCAGCCTCCGGGTATATATTCCCCTGTTATAGGGTGATAATAAACTTTAGTATATGATATCTCCTCGGATTTTACACCGGATAATCCGGCATTGATTCCTGAACTACTTTGATCCCCTCCTCCTCCCGAAGGAGCTCCACTGCCTCCAGAGCCTTTAAGTTCTTTTGAAAGTTGATAAGTAAAAGACAAAGTACCATTTACTAGTCGAGCCAAGTTTAATCCACCTTTTTGAACAATATTAAAAGTTTTTATATCTCGCCCGTGTGAATCTACGGCATAAGGGTCCAAAACAGCATTAGCACTCAGCCCAAGTTTACCAAAAATAGTAGTATTCAAATTAATGGTAATGTTTGAAAGGTTCATCGAATCGGCAAGAAAATTATAAGAACCACCCAAAGCAAGATTATCAATAATCTTAATAATTTTAAACCCACCCGAAGTAGTATCTGATTCGTCCTTAACTTTACCCTCAATATTATTACCAATAGAAAAACTCATTGCCGCCGATTTACCAGGAGACGGAGGTGAATTTAGCTGTCCGGCATATCTGTTATAATCTACACTATGTTGAATTCCATTAATATCTACATAATTATATTGAGTATAACCATTCCAGGAGGTACCCATTTCCGGATGGAATGAGAAGCCTATGGCAGGTGTAATCATATGTCGGATCTTCTGGAGCTTTCCCTTAGTACCAAGATTGAAAATACCTGTAATTCTTGTATTAGCCGACAAGCCTCCCGAAAAATCTTGAGTTATGCCAAATGTTTCAAATAAATTTGACATTTTGTCTTCAACTTTATTTGTTTCAGAATTATACTCCTTTGTTGTCTTTTGAAAATACCAGTTCATGCCGTAAGTAATCGAAGGCGAAAGCTGAATATATTTAAACAGGCTGAAAGATGGCAATCCGATTTGAAAATTATGCTTCATACCGCTTTTAAAGAGCGAAAGAAAATCGGGTTCTTTAACCTGAGATGCCTTGAATTTAACACTGTTATCTAAACTTGTATTGTATTGAAAAGATATCTCCTCATAAAATTTTCTTTTACCCACAGCTGTTGCTCGTCTAAACGGATAAATTGTTCTGACATCGAATCTGATGTTAGGAAAATTAACAGAGTAAGAGCTGTCCAGTGAGCTTTGACTGTGTAAGGCACTGGCTGAAAATGTAAATGGTGTACCAACCCAGTTTCTTGAATAAGATATAGAAGAAGATATTTGATTTTGTAAAGCATTTTGAATGCTAGTAGTATTAAACCTGTTGTTCGAAGGAGATGAAAAATTTACAGAGGCCGAAAAAGATGTACCAGGCCTTGACTTAGAGTCTTGTGTGTGATTCCATTGCAGTGCGAAATCCCTTGATTGCATAAAATCAGGTCCGCCCTTCTCTCCTGTTTGATTATTAGACATGGTGAGACTGAACAATCCATCATACTTATATCTTTTCTTATATCGAGAGTTTAGTTGAAGGCTCCAAGAACCCATTGAGTATATATCACCGGTAACCGACAAATCCAAATTATTTCCTAAAACAAAATAGTATCCAAGTCCTTTAAGAAAAAATCCTCTGGCAATCTCCTCACCGTAAGTAGGTATAAGTAATCCACCAGAACGATTTTTAATCTTCGGAACGAATCCGAAAGGTAAGAAAAAAGGTGTCGGGACATCTTCCAAAACCAGGTATGACGGGCCGAATACGGTCATCGGATTTTTTCCGGTAATAACCCTTGCAACCGGCATCTTCAAATAATAATGAGGATGATCAAGATCACAGGCAGTATATTTTGCCCCGGAAATATTCATTGAATTATCGGCCAGCTTTTTAAGTTTCGCACCATGAAGAAACCCCTCATCTTCCTGGGTAATAATATTTTTTATACCTGCCTTTTTGGAATCAAAATTATAGGTCACCTCCTCCATGGTATAGCTCTTACCATTATCGGTCATAACCGGTTTTCCGACTATTACCCCGGCAGTATCGGGCATCCCTTTTGCAAAAACGATTCTTTTATCGACATCGTACTCCATATACGCAGCCTTAAGTTCCAGTGTCAAATATTTGACAGTAACATCTCCGTAGTAATAAACAATTTTGCGGCCGCTTGAAAAATCTTCAATAACAGAATCCTTTGCATTAGAAAAAGCAGGTTCAGTCAAAGAGCCTTTTTGCAAAGAGTCCTTTTTTTGCTTTAAAGTATCGGATGTCTTTCCCGCAGCAAGATTTCCTTTTACGATTTTGGAAGTATCCTGCATATAAGGTATATAAAAATCAATATGCTCTCTCTTTCTCTCTCTGTTTATTGCAGATACAGAATTAAACGACAAGAGAAGTAAAGTTATTATGGAGTAAAGTAAGTATCTCCGCGAAGCCAAAATCCAAAGGTTTTAATAAATAATTACTATTTTTGCGGTCAGCAAAGTTAATCATAAATATAAACAAAAATGCGGCCAAAATTATTTTTGCTGATTTTTTCACTTCTTACCTTCAGTATTACGTACAGTCAAAACAATTCCGATGGAAATATCCGAAGGGTTGTAATTGATGCAGGTCATGGTGGAAACGATCCGGGAGCAATAAGTAAAGACCGCAAATATTTTGAAAAAAACATAACTCTTTCGGTCGCACTGTCTCTCGGAAAGATGATAGAAGAGGCATATCCGGATGTAGAAGTTATATATACAAGAAAAACGGATGTGTTCATTCCTCTGGATCAAAGAACAAATATTGCAAATAAAAACAAAGCTGACCTTTTCGTCTCAATCCATGTAAATTCTGCAAGAGCAACCGAAGCCGCCGGTACCGAAACATTTGTTATGGGTATCGATAAAAGCAATGCAAACCTGGAAGTCTCAAAATTAGAAAACTCCGTAGTTGTTTTAGAAGACGATTATAGCTCTAAATATCAAGGTTTTGATCCGAATAATCCCGAATCATACATAATCTTTTCACTTTTACAAAACTCCCACCTTGAACAAAGCCTTAACCTGGCAGAGACAATTCAGGAGTCACTAAAATCGGGGCCCATTAAGAAAAGCAGAGGTATAAAACAGGCAGAATTTCTTGTATTATGGCGGGCAACTATGCCATCGGTACTTATCGAAATTGGCTTTATTTCAAACTTCTCCGATTATAAAATCTTAATTGACAAAGAAGCTCAAAAAGATTTTGCAAAAAGTATTTTCAATGCATTTTCAAAATATAAAGAGAAATTCAACACACAAAAAGGAGAAAGCACAGACTCTGCAAAACAGCCTAAATCTGAGAGCGTTATGATTCCGGAAAAGCAGATAAAACAAACAGACCAAAATACAAAGAAGACAGAGAAGGAGGTAAAAAATCTAAACAATCTGAATGATACAACCGGTAAAATGATTTATATGATTCAATTATTGGCAGTTTCAAAAGAGATTTCTCCAAATTCTCCGGAATTGAAAGGAGTAAAAAATCCCGAAATTGTTAAGATTGGTAATTATTATAAGTACTTTACAGGCAAATACACTAACTTTGACGAAGCGAAAAGTGAGCTGATTAAAATTCGGAAACTTTTTCCTCAGGCATTTATTGTCACCAGGTTTAACGGAGAAATTAAACTCGCAAAAGAAAAGTAAAGTAATGATAAAATTAAATCAGAAAATTACACGTGAACAAAAAATAGGTTTTTTTGCAATCGTGATTCTATCTGCACTCTTTTTTCTTATAAACTATTTAAAAGGGAGAGATCTTTTTGGCGAAACCAATATCTATTATGCGGTATATGAAAACGTCGAAGGGCTCACAACTACCGGACCGGTATTTATTAAAGGTTTGAAGGTCGGGTTTGTAGAGAAAATTAAATTCGCACAAGAAAGAGATCGCTTTATTGTTGCTTTATCGGTAAAATCGGGCTATAAAATTCCCGATAACTCTATCGCCGAAATATACAGTTCCGATATAATGGGTACTAAATCAATCAGAATCGACCTTGGAGATTCTAAAAATTACCTTAATGAGAGAGACACCCTGGGTGCATCTGTACAAGTATCTTTAATAACAATGGTAACCCAGGAACTTATACCTCTAAAAGATAAAGCAGAACTTTTGATTGAATCTATGAACAAAACATTTGTGAACGTCAATCAGGTTCTTGACGAAAAGACCAAAAATAATATTGCCGGAAGCATCGACGAATTAAGGAAAACAATATCAAATTTAGAATCGATTTCAAATAATCTGGATAAACAAAACCCCCGTATAAATAACATAATTGTTAATATTGACTCGTTATCGGCATCCTTAAAAGATGATTCAAAAAATGTAAAGAGGGGAATAAAAAATATTGCAGATATCTCCGACTCTCTCAAGAGGGCAGATCTTATAGGAACAATAAATTCTTTTAAGAGTATTCTTCAAAAAATCGAGAGCCCTCAAGGCAGTATTGGAAAACTTATTGCAACCGACTCACTTCACACAAAAATTAACAGTTTATTGCTAGATCTTGACAAATTAGTAAAAAACATTAATGAAAATCCTAAAAAGTATATAAAAGTTAGTGTTTTCTAAATTGAGTAAAATTATTTTACTGTAATTCTGTTAATTACAAACCAAATAAAAATTATTTATTGATTGTTAGGTATTTAATTTTTTTTAAAAAAACAATAGAAAATTAGTTTTTTTTTAAAAATTTTATCACCAAATTTGTGTCAGTACTAATCAACCTAAATTTTTCATTTTCTTCATGTCAGAGCTCAAACATAACATAGTATGGAATAATTGTCTTCAAATCATACGTGACACAATTAATCCACAGAGCTTCAAGACATGGTTTGAACCAATTCAGTCTGTTAAGTTAAATGACTCAGTTCTGACTATCGAAGTTCCTTCTCCGTTTTTCATGGAGTATATCGAAGCAAATTTTGTCGAACTTTTAAGCAAAATCTTAGTTAGGGAATTAGGCAAAAGTGCCAAGCTGGAATACAGGGTCAAAGTTGTTGAAGGCGGCGAAAAGATTACAATGCCTCAACAAGCTAATCAGGAATTTAAAAATAAACCTGTACATCTGCACAACCAAGAGACGAATATTGAGAATCCGTTTGTAATTCCGGGAATTAAACAAATAGAGGTTGACCCTCAGCTTAACCCAAAAAATTCATTCACCAATTTTATACAAGGCGATTGCAACAGGTTGGGAAGGATGGCCGGACTTAAAATTGCCGAGAATCCGGGCAAGAGTGCTTTCAATCCTCTCTTCTTGTACGGTGGTTCGGGTTTGGGCAAAACACATTTGGCTCAGGCAATAGGAATTTCCATAAAAGAGAAATTCCCCGAAAAAATTGTTCTTTATGTAAGTGCCCACCGTTTCCAGTTCCAGTTTATGGATGCGGTAAACAATAAAAATAAGATGACCGATTTCATCCATTTTTACCAGATGATTGACGTTCTTATTATTGACGATGTTCACGAATTTTGTGGAAAAACAGGCACTCAAAATGCATTTTTCAGCATATTCACTCATCTGCATAATACCGGAAAACAACTCATCCTTACAAGCGATAAGGCTCCTTCTGAATTGCAGGAGCTTGATACTCGCCTGCTTTCAAGATTCAAATGGGGGCTTTCGGCCGAATTGACCGTTCCGGATTTCTTCACTAAAGTTGCTATTATAAAAGCAAAAAGCTATTACGATGGCATTATACTTTCCGACGAAGTAATCAATTTTATTGCAAACAAATCTTCGAATAACATCAGGGAGATTGAAGGATTATTAATTTCGTTACTGGCCGAAGCTACATTCAACAATCGAAAAATTACTCTCTCACTTGCAGAGAGCCTGGTAGATAAACTTATTACATCAAATAAGGTAGAAATTTCCATCCCTGAAATTCAAAAAACTGTTTGTGATTATTTCAAGATTTCTTCGGAATTATTACTTTCAAGATCGAGAAAAAGAGAGTTGGTGCAAGCAAGACAAATTGCAATGTATTTGAGTAAAAACCTCACAAACAACTCTTTAACCACAATCGGTTCGCAAACCGGCGGTAAAGACCACGCTACTGTTCTGCATGCTTGTAAAACAGTCCGGGACCTTATGGATACCGACAAAATTTTCAAGAAATTTGTAGTTGAAATAGAGAAGCAACTTCACTCTTAGCAATGGATAATTCAAATATTTTTAAATTCTTCGACGAAATCTGTCAAATACCCAGAGAATCAGGGCACGAAGAGCAGATTATCGCGTATCTGCAATCATTTGCAAATACACACAATTTGGAATGTCGTACAGACATAGCAGGTAATGTCGTAATTACGCGGAATGCATCTGCGGGTAAAGAGAATCTGCCTACCGTTGTATTGCAGAGCCACTCCGATATGGTTTGCGAAAAAAACGGAACCAGCAATCACGATTTTTCAAAAGACCCTATAAAATATGAAACCGAAGATGGTTGGATTATAGCCAAAGAGACTACTCTCGGAGCTGATTGCGGGATTGGAATGGCTGCTCAGATGGCAGTTCTTGTAGATCAATCCCTCAAACTTCCAAAAATTGAGGCTCTCTTTACTACCGAAGAGGAGACCGGACTGACCGGAGCTAAATCATTGAAACCGGGATTTATTACCGGCAAATATCTGATTAATCTGGACAGTGAAGATGAGGGCGAGATTTTTATAGGATGTGCGGGCGGGATCGATACTACTGCTCGTTTCTCCTATACAGAATCTGCCGTAAAAGAAAATTCTCAATTTTTAAAACTGCATATTCACGGGGCAACCGGAGGTCATAGCGGCGATGATATAAACAAACAAAGGGCAAATGCCGTCCAGTTACTTGCTGTTTTGCTGAGAACTCTCGATAAAAAATTCAAAATAGATTTGTGTCTTATTGACGGCGGCAATAAACGTAATGCCATTGCTCGTGAAGCATGGGCTGTAATAGCAGTTGAAAATAGTTTGAAAGCATCGGTTGAAGAGTTTTTTAACAATTATATAAAAGATATTTCGGCGTCGCACTATCTTTCTGACCCGCAACTTTCGGGTACAATCACTGTTGAAAAGGCATGCAGTTTTGCAATTGATTCGGCTTCTGCCAAAAACCTTATACTATCATTAAATGCTTGTCCTCACGGAGTTATTGCAATGAGTCAGGATATTCCGGGCTTCGTTGAAACTTCTACGAATTTGGCATCTGTTAAGATGAGCAATAAGGAAGAAATCACAGTTTCGACAAGTCAAAGAAGTTCAATCAGCAGCGAAAGATATAGTGCTGCAGAGAGAATCGAATCTGTTTTTGTTTTAGCCGGTGCTGCCGTTTCGCATGAATCGGAGTATCCGGGATGGAAGCCAAACCCCGACTCCGAAATTTTAAAAATCGGAAAAGACTCATATTTAAATCTTTTTGGTGTAGAACCGATTGTAAGAGCTATACATGCAGGTCTTGAGTGCGGTATGTTTGCAGATATTTACCCGGGCCTCGATATGATTTCGTTCGGTCCTACTCTTCGCGGAGTTCATGCACCAGGAGAAAAACTTGAAATAGCCAGTGTCGATAAATTCTGGAAATTACTTATCGAAATTTTGACAAACATAAAATAATAAGATATGTCTGTATTAATTGCTCCCTCTATGCTTTCGGCAAATTTTGCCAATTTGGAAAATGACATTCAGACGGTAAATAAAAGTGATGCCGACCTTTTTCATCTCGACATTATGGATGGAGTATTCGTACCTAACATATCTTATGGATTTCCTGTTGTTGAAGCGATTGCAAAAAAGGCATCCAAACCGCTTGATGCACATCTGATGATTGTCAATCCAGAAAAGTATATAACCAGATTCAGAGAGGCGGGCGTATCATATTTAAGTTTACATTTTGAAGCGTCAACTCATCTGCACCGATCTCTACAAGCCATTAAAAGTGAAGGGATGAAGGCGGGAGTTGCTATTAATCCTCACACCACTGTAGGAGTTTTGGAAGAGATAATCACAGAAGCCGATTTTATTCTTTTAATGAGTGTAAATCCCGGATTCTCTGCTCAAAAGTTTATAGATGGTTCGTTAGCGAAAATTGAAAGACTTAAGAATCTTATTATTCAAAAGAATTCTAATTGTCTTATTGAAGTAGACGGCGGTGTTTCACTTGAAAATGCAGCTTCAATAGTTGCTGCCGGAGCCGATATTCTTGTTGCCGGAAATGCAGTTTTTGCAAATCCAAATCCTATACAGGCTATTAAGAAACTTAAAGGTATTTAATCTCTTTAAAAGCAAAATATTCAACCTCACCGTTCTCTTTTTTAACTAAAAGGCATGCATTGCCGTCAATCCCTTCGATTTTTCCGAAAAAGTGCTCCCCGGTTTTTAAATTTTCGTACCTGGAAACTTCACCGAGTTTGTAGAGTGACTTTGTGTATTCAGATTGTATTTCTTCAATTTTTAATTCTTTGTATTTTTGTTCAAAATCGATGTAGGCATTCTGAAAAATTTGAGCTAAATAGTCGAGTTCATCTTTTATATTAAATTGGTTGCCTGTTTCGAGAGCCAGCGAAGTAGGATTAGGAGCGTCGGAGTTAAAATGTGTCTGATTCATGTTTATACCTATTCCGACAATTGATGCTGACAAATTGACATCCGAAAAATGGTTTTCAATTAAAATTCCGCAAATTTTATTGGCTCCGCAATATATATCGTTCGGCCATTTAATCGTTACTTCTACACCCCTGTTTAAAAAAAACTTTTTCAAAGAGAGAGTAACTATTTGAGATATAAGAAATTGATCTTGAATACGCAGAAAATTAGGTTTAAGAAGAATAGAAAATGTAAGATTTTTACCCACTGCACTCTCCCAACTATTTCCCTTTTGTCCCCGGCCGTTTGTCTGGAATTCTGCCGCAAAAAAGGTTAAATCTCCTGCTTCATTAATCTGTCTTAGTGCCTCATTATTAGTAGAATCAATGATTTCAAACCATCTTATATTTGCATTCATAATAATCAATTTGATTTGGCCGCAAAATTGCAGTAAATTTGTATCAAATAAAAATCGAAAAGAATATATTTATAGTGCTACCAAAGAAAACTACAGAAACAACTGAAAAACAAGATATTGAGCAAGTTGAAGTAAAATGCATCGCCGATGCAATGCTCGATAAAAAAGGACAAAATGTCTGTTCGCTAAATTTAAAATCTATCGGAACATCTATCTGCGATTACTTTATAGTATGTAATGCAGAGTCAAGGACTCAAGTTCAGGCTATTGCCGACAATATTGAGGAGGAGATGCTGGTTAAATGCAAAAGGAAAGTTGCTCGTCAGCAGGGAAAAGAGAATGCATTCTGGATTATAATGGATTACGGCAACATTGTGGTGCATGTTTTTCAAACAGAATACAGAAACTTCTACCGATTGGAAGACCTGTGGGGAGATGCCGAAAAAACAACTTATAAAGACTAATTTCTACTTATGGCAGAAAATAATAATACCAAAAACAAAAAAGATAATATATGGCCTCCAAAATTCAATGTAATGTGGATTTACATTGGTTTACTCGGAGTTATAGGCTATATGTGGGCTACATACGATGGTGGCGATCCTGTTAAAAGCCAGTGGATGGAGGTTAAGGAGAAGATGATTCCGTCGGGTGATGTGGAAAAAATTCTGTTTGTATCGAATTCGAACAGATGTGAGGTGTATATTAAGAAGAATAATCTTGTTAAATACAAAAACAAATTCGGCGGGAAAGTGCCTAAACACGGGCCTCATTTTTACTTTACCGTTTCACCTAACTTCAATTTTGAAGAGCAGATTGCGCTGGTTAGAGATCCTTTACCTGCCGACAAGAAATTTATTGTTGAGACCGAAGAGCGTACAGACTATTTGGGTACAATTTTGAATTGGCTGTTACTGCCAATGATTCTTGTCGCCATTTGGTTGTTTATGTTCAGAAGAATGAACAAAGGAATGGGTGGCGGCCAGGGTGGCGGCGGCGGAATTTTCAATGTGGGAAAATCTCAAGCCAAATTGTTTGATAAGGAGAACAACGTCAAGATCACATTTAAAGATGTGGCAGGCCTCGAAGAGGCTAAGGTAGAGGTTATGGAGATTGTTGATTTCCTTAAAAATCCTAAGAAATATACAAACCTGGGTGGTAAGATACCGAAGGGAGCCCTGTTAGTAGGGCCTCCGGGTACCGGTAAAACTCTGTTAGCTAAAGCTGTAGCGGGTGAGGCAGATGTTCCTTTCTTCTCGATTTCGGGCTCCGATTTTGTTGAGATGTTTGTGGGTGTGGGCGCATCCAGAGTGAGGGATTTGTTCCGTCAGGCGAAAGAGAAGGCTCCTTGTATTGTGTTTATTGACGAGATCGATGCTGTCGGACGTGCAAGAAGTCGCAATGTGGGTTACTCTTCAAATGATGAAAGAGAAAATACATTGAATCAACTTCTTACCGAAATGGACGGTTTTGGTTCAAACTCAGGAGTAATTATTCTTGCGGCTACAAACAGAGCAGATATTCTTGACAAAGCTTTGATGAGAGCCGGCCGATTCGACAGACAAATTCATGTAGATTTACCTGAATTTAAAGAGAGAATTGAGATTTTCGGAGTCCATCTTAGAAATTTAAAACTTGTGGATGGTTTCAACATTGAGTTTTTGGCAAAACAGACTCCCGGATTTTCAGGGGCCGATATTGCCAACGTGTGTAATGAAGCAGCGCTTATTGCAGCTCGTAAAAACAAAGATTCAATCGACAAACAAGACTTTCTCGACGCAGTTGACCGCATAATCGGCGGATTAGAGAGAAAAAGTAAAATAATATCTCCCGAAGAGAAACGCACAATCGCATTCCATGAAGCAGGACACGCAACAGTAAGCTGGATGCTTCCAAACGCAAATCCTTTGCTCAAAGTAACAATAATCCCTAGAGGTCGGTCACTTGGAGCTGCCTGGTATCTGCCCGAAGAGCGCCAAATTACAACCACGGAACAGATGATGGACGAAATGGCTGCCACATTAGGCGGCAGAGCTGCCGAAGAGATTATTAACGGAAAGATATCTACAGGTGCATTGAGCGATCTTGAAAAGATTACAAAACAATCTTATGCTATGGTTGCATACCTTGGAATGAGCGACGAAGTTGGAAATATCTCCTTCTATGACTCTACCGAATCATCTGGTTTTACAATGAGTAAGCCATATAGCGAAAAGACTGCCGAACTTATTGACAAAGAGGCTCGTAAATTCGTTGACCAAGCATACGAAATGGCCAAAAAGGTTTTAAACGAAAACAAAGAGGGCTTTATAAATCTTGCTGAACAACTTCTTGAAAAAGAGGTAATATTCTCAGAAGATTTAGAAACCATATTCGGAAAAAGAGCCGGCAAAGGAGCCGAAATTGTAAACGCTAAGGCAGATGTTACTGACGATACGGCAAAAATTGCCGATGTTAAAGAGGATCCCGAAAAACCTGAAAATGAGTAATACACTTATCAGAGCAATTAGCGGAACAATATTTCTGATAATAATGACAGGAGGAATAATTCTTCATCCTGTCATTTATTGTTTGATAATGTTATTTGCAATAATTGTGATGAATTGGGAGTATTTGAATATCGCCGGTCCCGGTAAACAGAATCTGCACAAAACCCTGACATTGGCAGCATCGGCAACTCTTTTTGTTTCGACTTATGCAGTTGCAGGGTTTGGATTAGATCCCAGGATATTGATTTTAAACGGACTTGTATTCATAGCAATTTATATTTCATTACTTTATTCTAAAGATCAAAACAGACCGGACGGTCCCATGCTGGCAGGCTCAGTTATATACACTGCTCTCCCGTTTTCACTAATAAATTTTGTTGTATTTGACACAAGTCACAATTACGATTATACAATGCTGCTCTCGTTTTTCTTTATTTTATGGGCATCCGATGTGGGGGCATATGTATTTGGAATGACATTCGGTCAAAAGAACGGACATAAATTATTCCCTTCAATATCGCCAAACAAATCCTGGGAGGGATTTTTCGGAGGCCTTTTTACCGCGCTTTTAACCGGATTTATAATTTATCGGCTTAATTTTTGGAATTTATCATTAACCAATTCCATCGTAGTTGGTTTAATAATTAACATATTCGGCGTTTTCGGTGATTTAACTGAATCTATGTTCAAAAGAAAATATGGTGTAAAGGATTCGGGTAACATAATGCCTGGTCACGGAGGCTTACTGGATCGATTTGACGGAGCATTATTGGCATTTCCTGCAGCACTGGCATACCTTGAAATAACTAAACTTTTTTAAAACAGACAATGAAACTACACAAAGAGGGATACAGAATCATTTTAAACAGCTTTTTAATAATAACGATAGCCGAACTTATTATATTTTGGTTTATAAAAGAGGATATTTTAAAATACTCATTGTTGGGTGCCGGAGTAATTCTTTTCTTTTTTATCTGCCGGTTTTTCAGAGTCCCAAAAAGATTATCCGTTACAGAAGATGGAGCCGTAATTGCGCCTGCCGATGGAACTGTTGTTATAATAAAGGAGGTTTACGAAGGAGAGTTTCTTAAGAAGAACTGTATGCAGGTCTCTATCTTTATGTCGGTTTTTAATGTACATATTAACTGGAATCCGATATCTGGAAATACAGAATATTATAAATATCATCCCGGCAAGTATCTGGTGGCATTTCATCCAAAATCGTCCGAAAAGAATGAGAGAACCTCTATTGCAATTAACAACGGAAGCTCGACAGTACTATTCAGACAAATCGCAGGATTACTGGCAAGAAGAATTGTTTGTTATGCTCAGGAGGGAAAACCGGCAATACAATCGGAAGAGTTTGGATTTATAAAATTCGGTTCAAGAATAGATCTCTTTTTGCCAATGGACTCAAGAATTCAAGTAACCAGAGGTCAAAAGGTAAGGGGCAGCCAAACAATTATTGCAAGACTACCTTAAAATTCCCCGCGACTTAAGAATTTCTGACATTTCATTTGCACATTCGCGTGCTGCTTCTCCGGCAGCAATTGCAAAATCTTTAGAATTTGATGCAAATATTATTGAGCGGGATATATTTATCAAAAGTCCGCAGCTCTCATTCAAGCCATATTTTGACACATCGGCAACGGTACCGCCTTGTGCACCCACTCCGGGAACAAGGAAGAAATTTTGAGGAGAAAAAGCCCTGATTTCGCCCAATTTTTCGGGACGAGTAGCTCCGACTACAAACATAATATTATCGGAAGTTCCCCACTCCATTCCCTTTTCAATAACCATTCTGTAAACCTCTTTTCCGGAATCTGTAAGTTTAACCTCAAAGTCATCTGCCGATTTATTTGAAGTAAGGGCTAGAATCACAGCCCATTTGTCTTTGTATGAGAGAAAGGGATCTATAGAGTCTCTTCCCATGTATGGCGATAGAGTAACGGCATCGAAATCACAACTTTCGAAAAATGCTTTAGCATAGAGTTTTGCAGTATTTCCGATATCACCGCGCTTTGCATCTGCAATAATAAAAACAGAAGGGTCCTTCTCTCTTATGTAACTGACAGTTTTCTCAAGCTGACTCCATCCTGATGCACCCATCGCCTCATAAAATGCCAGATTCGGCTTGTAAGCAACAGCGTATTTATATGTTTCATCGATAATTGCTTTATTGAATTCGAACAACGGTTCGGCAGATTCTTTCAAATAACCTGGAATCAAAGAGATATCGGAATCGAGACCTATACAAAGATAGCTCTCTTTCTTTTTTATATTTGCAAACAACTCACTGTAATTCATGGCTGTATACAATAGTATATTAAGCTTCGGTCTCTTTGAGCCTCTCAGCGTTTTCGGCAATTTGAAGCAAATCAATCGCCTCCTGAATGTTACCATCCATAAAGACTGGCAAATTATACATTGTATAGTTTATCCTGTGGTCGGTAACCCTTGACTGAGGGTAGTTATATGTTCTGATTTTTGCCGAACGGTCGCCTGTTGAGACCATTGTCTTTCTTTTGGCCGAAATCTCATTCAGATACTTCTCATATTCAAGATTATATAGCCTTGTGCGAAGTTCGTCCAAAGCTTTGTCATAATTCTTTAATTGAGACTTCTCATCCTGACATTGAACTACAATGCCGGAAGGAATATGTGTTAATCTGATAGCAGAATAGGTAGTATTAACAGATTGACCGCCTGGACCCGAAGAGCAGAATGTATCTTTTCTAACATCATTCATATTCAGATCAATGTCGAATTCATCGGCCTCCGGCAATACAGCTACTGATGCGGCAGATGTATGTACCCTGCCTTGTGTTTCGGTTTGCGGAACCCGCTGAACCCTGTGAACACCGCTCTCATATTTAAGAACACCGTAGACGCCGGTGCCTGTAACCTTACAAATAAGCTCTTTAAAACCACCCGAAGTTCCCTCCGATTGACTGTTAATCTCGAGCTTCCATCCTCTCTTCTCTGCAAATTTTGCATACATCCTGAAAAGATCACCCGCAAAAATAGAGGCTTCATCGCCACCGGCACCGGCCCTGATTTCTACAATGGCATCTTTAGAATCCTGAGGATCGGCAGGAATAAGCAAGAGTTTAATCTCCTCTTCCATTTGAGGTAACAATTCCTCTATAGAGGAGATCTCCTCCTTAGCCATCTCCCTCAGCTCTTCATCTTTTTCGTTCTGTAATATCGATTTTGCCGAATCGAGGTCATCGTACATCTTTTTAAACTTCGTACCTGCTGCAATGATAGGCTCAAGCTCCTTGTACTCTTTGTTTAAAGAGACATATCTTTTCATATCCGACATAACTGAAGGGTCGGAAAGTTGTTGCGCCAGATTCTCGAATTTGTCGTGAAGACCCGATATCTTGGTAATTAAATTATTTTCACTCATATTTTATAAATCTGGCGCAAAGGTAACTAAATTCGGGCTATCCCAAAAACAGTTTCATATCTTCGTCAACTGTTCCTATTCCCGAAATTCCGAAATTCTCAACAAGATAGGTTGCAACATTTGGAGAAAGGAATGCTGGAAGTGTCGGGCCGAGATGTATATTCTTGACACCCAGGTATAACAATGCCAATAATACAATTACAGCTTTTTGTTCATACCATGCAATATTATAGGCGATTGGCAGTTCATTAATATCATTTGCATTAAAAACCTCTTTAAGTTTTAGAGCGATTATTGCCAAAGAGAACGAGTCATTACATTGACCGGCATCCAATACCCTTGGAATTCCGTTGATATCGCCCAATGGAAGTTTGTTGTAGCGGTATTTGGCACAACCGGCAGTTAGTATGACTGTGTCTTTAGGCAATTTTTGAGCAAATTCAGTATAGTAGTTGCGTCCCATCATTCTGCCGTCACAACCTGCCATTACAAAGAATTTTCGTATTGCGCCACTCTTGACAGCCTCCACAATCTTATCGGCTAACGCAAATACCTGTTCGTGTGCAAATCCACCGATAATTTCGCCCTTCTCTATCTCTACCGGAGGTGCACATCTTTTTGCATGTTCGATAATTTCTGAAAAATCCTTGCTGCCTCCCTCACTCCTGTTCTCAACATGTTTAAATCCCTCAAAACCAACAGCGCCTGTAGTGTATACTCTATCTTTGTAAGTTGAGTTGCTTCTTGGCGGTACAAGACAGTTTGTCGTAAACAAAATTGGACCGTTAAAAGTCTCGAACTCCTTTGTTTGACTCCACCAGGCATTACCGTAGTTACCTACAAAATGTGAATACTTTTTAAATGCAGGATAATAATTTGCAGGAAGCATTTCACTATGAGTGTATACATCAACTCCTGTACCCTCTGTCTGTTTAAGCAGATCTTCCATATCTCGGAGGTCATGTCCGCTGATGAGGATTCCGGGTTTATTGCTTACCCCGATATTTACTTTAGTAATTTCCGGATTGCCATAAGTAGTTGTATTTGCTTTATCGAGCAGAGCCATTACTTTAACACCGAATGCACCTGTTTCTGTAACAAGTTTGGTAAGATCGGTCAGGGTAAGTGAATCATCGGTAGTTGCATCAAGAGCTTTATGAACAAATGCATAAATCTCAGAATCTTCAAACCCAAGATTATACGCGTGCTCCGCATAAGCAGCAAGCCCTTTCAAACCATAAATAACCAACTCTCTTGCCGATCTTATATCGACATCTTCCGTTGCAAGTACACCTACGCTTTTAGATTTCTCATCCATTTCGGCTTCAGAGTCAGATTTCCAGAATGCACCCTCGAAATTGATGTCATCAAGATTTCCGCCTTTAGATACAAACACTGTACTTAATTGATCTCTTAAAAGTTGTGCTTGTTTAATTCTTTTTACAAACCTCGATTTATCGAAATTTGCGTTGGTTATAGTCATAAAGAGCGACTCCACGACAAATCTGTCTAATTCCACAGACTCATAGCCCTTCTCTTTTAATCTTACCGAAAATTTTGATATTCCTTTACAAACAAATATCAGCAAGTCTTGCAGATTTGCCACTTCGGGAGTTTTTCCGCAAACTCCCATAACTGTACATCCTGTATTTTTGGATGTTTCTTGACATTGAAAACAATACATAATTTTAGCGTTTAATTTTGATGCAAAGGAATGGCATTTTGAACATTAAAACTGTAACATTTGTTACATTGCATAGAAATAATTAAATTTCACAAAAGTTTAAGAATGCAAGAGTATAGTATCGTAGGTTGCCCGCTGTTTATTGATTTGAATGAAGCGCAGATTGATGAGTTACTCTCACAAATCAATCACACTGTTTTAACATTTGCAAAAGGTGAATTCATTGTTTGTCAGGGCGATATTTGCAAACATCTCTACATTTTGGCAAACGGTTTAGTTAAAACCGAAATGTTTACAGAGGAGGGAGGCAATCTTGCAATTGCAAATTTACAAGCCCCAAGCCCACTGGCTTCGGCATTTTTATTTGCCGACAACAACAGATTCCCTGTAGACGTTATTGCAGAATCAGATGTAGTAATCGTCAGGTTTTCAAAAAATGAGGTTTTAAAGATGTTCTCATTATATCCTGAGTTTTTATCACGTTATATCTCTTTTAACTCAAATATTACTCAGTTTCTGTCATCTAAACTGCATCTGCTTACAATTAAAACTATTAAGGGTAAGATATCACATTATCTGCTCGGACTTGCAGCACAATCTGCCCAAAAAAACGGGAAAATTGTTGTTAAAGCCGATAAAAACCAAACCGAATTGGCAAAATTTTTTGGCGTAGCACGACCATCGCTTGCCAGAACACTCTCAGAAATGGAACAAGAGGGTATAATCAGTGTGAATCGCTCTGAATTCGTAATTGAAAATCTGGATGCATTGAAAAAATCGATATAAACATCAATTACAGAAGTGAATACAAAATAAAAAAAGAGGTTGCCTAAAATTTAGACAACCTGCTTTTTATTATAATACTAGTTATTGTTAAACGTAACTGTCAAGAATTTCTTTAATTTGAGATGCTTCAACACGTCCGTAAACCTTATCGCCGATCAGAATTACAGGTGCCAGACCGCATGCTCCAACGCATCTTAAGCAATCTAATGAGAACTTACCGTCAGGAGTTACGCCGCCAACTTTAATCTTAAGCTGATCTTTCAATTCGTCTACGATTTTATCGGCTCCTCTAACATAACATGCCGTTCCCAAACATACCGAAATTGCATATTTTCCTTTTGGTTTCATTGTAAAAAATGAGTAAAAGGTAACAACACCGTAAACCTGAGCAACCGAAATGTTCAAATTTAAAGCAACTTCGCGTTGTACATCCTCGGGCAGATAACCAAATTCTCCCTGAGTTTTATGCAGAATACTTATGAGTTCGCCCGGATCATTTTGAAACGACGCACAAATCTCTTTTATAGTGCTTTTATGGCACTCTTGAATTTTAAAGGAGTTCATAATTAATTCTTATTTTTTTTAGCTGCTTTAATTTTTTTCTTATCGAAGTAGTG
>CAZOOH010000007.1:0-25869 GCA_964581375.1 uncultured Muribaculaceae bacterium | reverse complement strand
CCATCAATGGCAATAGGCTACGGAGTGAAGGTTACTCCTCTGCACACACTTACCGTCTATAACGCTATTGCAAATGACGGAAAAATGATGAAGCCATATTTTATTGAGAGTTTCGAAAGAGGGGGAAAAATAGTAAAGCAATTTGAGCCTCAGGAATTAAGCGGATCTATCTGCTCAAAGAAAACTGTAAAAGAGGTACAAAAGGCTCTCAGAGGAGTTGTTGAAAATGGTACTGCAAAAGCCTTTAATGACTATCGTTATAAAATATCAGGAAAAACCGGCACCGCAAGGATTGTGATGGGTAAAAGCGGATACGAAGATGAGAATGGATTTAAGCGTCATCAGGCTTCGTTTGCAGGATATTTCCCTTCCGATAACCCCAGATACTCAGTGATTGTGGTCTTCTATACAAATAAAACAAAAGAGAATTTCTACGGAGCAGGATGGGCTGCCCCGGTGTTTAAAAAAATTGCAGACAGGGTTTATGAATCGACTCCCGACTGGAATCACCCTCTGGACGGCAGAGGAAAAACTACATTCTCAAAGCCTAAAATATTGAGAGGGGACAATGAAATGACTGCAAAGATTTTTACAAAACTGAAAATGGGAGATATTCCTCTATATGATACTTTGGTTAAACAGAAAAATGACTCAACTCTGATTATTTCTGATTCACTAACATACGAAACTATTCCTAATGTATTGAATATGGGACTCAGAGATGCAATGCATATTCTTGAAAACAGCGGTTATAAAGTAAAATTCAGCGGAAGAGGTCGGATAGTTGAGCAGATTCCTGCACCCGGACTTACGACTTCAAATACAAATACCATAACATTAAAACTTTCTGATAATTATGAAAAGTGAAGTGTTGCTAAAAGGGGTTAAGATATTAAAGGTTCTGAACCTGAAAGATATAAATATTGATTCGATCTGTTTTGACTCGAGAGAGTGCAAAGAGGGTTCGTTGTTTGTAGCAATAAAAGGAACACAATCGGATGGTCATAACTATATAAATGAAGCGATTAAACGAGGTGCTGCTGCAATATTGTGCGAAAATGAGCCTGAGAATGCAGAAATTACAGTTTTCGTAACAAATGATTCGCACGAAGCACTTGGAACAGTTGCCTCAAATTTTTTCGGCAACCCGTCTGAACAACTAAAACTTGTAGGGATTACAGGTACAAACGGTAAGACTACCACAGTGACACTGTTGTACGAACTGTTCCGAAAAATGGGCTACAAATGCGGCCTTATCTCTACCATTACAAATTACATTAACGGAAGAGAGGTACCTTCTACCCATACAACACCCGATCAAATATCGCTAAATTCCCTCATTGCGCAGATGACCGCAGAGGGTTGCGAATTCTGTTTTATGGAAGTAAGCTCCCACTCTGTCGATCAAAAAAGAATTTCCGGTTTGAAGTTCACAGGAGCAATCTTCTCTAACATAACCCACGATCATCTCGATTATCACAAAACATTTGCGGAGTATATAAAATGTAAGAAAAGATTCTTTGACAATTTGCAATCAGATGCATTCGCTCTCACAAATATCGACGACAAAAACGGAGAGATTATGCTACAGAACACACAAGCTAAGAGATACCGATACTCATGTATGTCTCCTGCAGATTATAACTGCAAAATTATCGAAAAAGGACTTGACGGAATGTTGGTAAACATGGATGGAACAGAGATGTGGAGTAGGTTTATAGGAGTACATAATGCATACAATCTGCTTGCGGTATACTCATCTGCCAGGTTATTGGGTGCTCAGAAAGAGGAGGTATTACTTCATTTAAGTTCACTTGGATCGGTTGCGGGAAGGTTAGAGTATATTAAAGGTGGCGATGATATTACTGCCGTTATTGATTATGCTCATACACCAGATGCATTGGAAAACGTACTAAAGACGCTTAAGGACAGCGCTTCGGGCAATCAGATAGTTACTGTTTTCGGGTGCGGAGGGAACAGAGATAAAAGTAAAAGGCCCGAAATGGCTGCAATTGCTGCAAAATTCTCCGACAAAGTTGTAGTTACATCCGATAATCCCCGTTTTGAGGAGCCGGAAGAGATTATCAACGATATAAGAGCAGGGTTTACTATTACCGATTTAAAGAGAACTCTTTTCATTACGGACAGAAGGGAGGCTATAAGAGCTGCAATCATTACTGCCGAAAAGGGGGCAATTGTATTGGTTGCAGGTAAAGGACACGAAAATTACCAGGATGTTAAAGGGGTTAAACATCACTTTGACGATAAAGAGGTTATTGCATCAATTTTTAATATTTAAAAACTGAGATTATGTTATACAATCTGTTTGAATTTCTAAAAGAGAATATTGATTTTCCCGGTTTGGGATTGTTAAAATACATTTCATTTAGAGCGATATCTGCCAGTATTCTTGCTCTGTTGATCTCTCTTTTTGTAGGTAAAAGAATCATACGAAAACTGCAAAAAAAGCAGATTGGCGAAGTTATTCGTGATCTCGGACTTGAAGGACAAATTGCAAAACAAGGAACTCCAACTATGGGAGGGATTATAATTTTGATTGCACTGATTGTTCCGGCTTTACTGTTCAGCGATTTGACCAATATCTATGTACAATTGTTGATTATTTCGGCAATTTGGCTCGGAATTATCGGTTTTATAGACGATTACATTAAGGTATTTAAAAAGAACAAAGAGGGTCTTGAGGGTAAATTTAAAATATTCGGACAGGTTGCACTGGGTTTGGTCGTGGGAATAAGCCTGTATTTAAGTAATGATGCGGTTATCAGAGTACCGGCAGCTAAAAGCGACAAGATGATTCATGCCGAAGTTGTTGCTCAACAGGGCTCACTTCCGGAAATCAAATATTTTAAAGACGAAAAGAGCACAAAAACCACAATTCCTTTTGTTAAGGATAATGAGTTCGATTATAAATGGTTATCGCCGTTTAATGGTGAGGCTGCAAACTTCTGGGCCTGGATAATATACATTTGCGCTATAATCTTCATAATAACTGCAGTATCAAATGGCACTAACTTAACCGATGGAATGGATGGCCTCACGACGGGCATATCTGCTATTGTCGGGGCAACACTCGGAATACTGGCATACCTCTCCGGAAATACAATTTATGCCGATTATCTTAATATAATGTACATCCCTCACAGCGGTGAGGTCGTAATTGTACTGGCTGCATTTATAGGTGCGCTGATAGGATTCCTATGGTATAACTCATATCCTGCGCAGGTATTTATGGGCGATACCGGAAGTCTGGCAATTGGCGGGGTATTGGCTGTATCTGCAATAATAATTAGAAAAGAGCTCCTGATTCCGATTCTGTGCGGAATTTTCTTCATCGAAACACTCTCTGTTCTTATTCAAAGAATTTATTTCAAATACACCAAATACAAATATGGCGAAGGGCGGAGAATTTTCAGGATGACCCCGTTTCATCACCATTTCCAAAAAACTGAAGTAGAGGCATTAATAAAGGTTCCGCGTAATCCGCTTCCTGAGAACAAAATTGTGTCACGATTCTGGATTATTGCCATAATGCTGGCTGTCATAACATTGATAACACTTAAAATTCGATAAAAAATGTCAAGAGTAGTAATATTAGGTGGAGGAGAGAGCGGTACTGGTGCTGCTGTATTGGCTTCTGTAAAAGGTTTCGACACTTTTCTAACCGACATTGGCTCCATTAAAGAGGAGTCAAAGCAATTACTTGCCAAATACGGGATTCCGTTCGAAGAGGGGAAACACACGAAGGAGCTCGTTCTCAACGCCGACCTTGTTATAAAAAGTCCCGGAATACCCGACAACATTCCTATTGTTGAGGAGATAATTTCGAAAGGGATTCCTGTAATTTCGGAAATCGAATTTGCAGGTCGTTACGACAATTCAAAGAAGATATGTATAACCGGTAGTAACGGAAAAACCACTACTACATCTATAATATATTTTTTAATGAAAAATGCAGGTCTCAATGTGGGACTTGCAGGAAACATCGGACAAAGTTATGCATATCAGGTAGCCACCGAGAATTTCGATTACTATGTATTGGAACTAAGCAGTTTTCAGTTGGACGGAATGTATGATTTTAAGGCAGATATTGCAGTTTTACTCAATATAACTCCAGATCATTTAGACCGTTACGACCACCAGCTCGATAAATATGTAAAGGCAAAATTCAGAATCACTCAGAATATGTCGGCAGATGATTGTTTTATCTTCTGTGCAGATGACGAAATCACAATCCAAAACATCGATAAAATTATCTCGCACGCGAAGCATCTGCCATTCAGTCAAACCCATACGGTAGAAGAGGGAGCATACTCCGACAACGAGTCAATGCACGTCCTCTATAAAGATGCGAGTTATCAAATGTTTTTAAACGAACTCTCTTTACAGGGGAAACATAACGTGTACAACTCAATGGCTGCGGCTATTACAGGTAAAATTCTGAATATAAAGAATGAGATACTGAGAGAGAGCCTCATGAGTTTTAAAGGAGTGGAACACAGGCTTGAGAAGGTTCTCAAAGTTAAAAATGTGCTCTATATCAATGACTCTAAGGCGACTAATGTAAATTCGGCATGGTATGCTCTCGAGAGTATGGATACTCCGGTAGTATGGATTGCAGGCGGTAAAGATAAGGGAAATGAGTATGAGCCCCTCTATGACCTTGTAAAAGAGAAGGTTCGTGTTTTGATTTGTCTTGGAGTCGACAATAAAAAACTGCATGAATGTTTTGCCGATAAAGTAGATGCTGTCTATGATGTATTATCGGCAGAAGAGGCTGTTAAAGTAGCATATTCGCAGGCACTGCCGGGCGAAACCGTACTGCTCTCTCCTGCATGTGCAAGTTTCGATTTATTTAAAAATTACGAAGAGAGAGGAAAATTATTTAAAGAGGCTGTTAAAAGTTTATAATTATGGGAGAAGAGTCTGTTTTCGGTAAAATTAAAGGCGATAAATCAATATGGTTAATCGTACTGCTGCTGTTTTTAATATCGATAGCGGCTGTTTACTCATCAAGCAGCTCTCTTGCATATCATCACAAAAAAAGCACTTTTGATTTTCTGATTCAACACTCTAAATATGTACTATTTGGATTAGTAGCTCTTTATGCGTGTTATAGAATTCCACTCGGATTGTACAGAGGATGGTCTCCTATAATTCTTTTCGCAGCAATTGTATTACTTGCTCTTACGCTTATTACAGGTACAAGTATTAACGGTGCTGAGCGGTGGCTGAATGTATTCGGATTTTCGTTTCAACCGGCAGAATTTGCCAAGATTGCAACTATACTTTATACGGCAAAGGTTCTGGAATCGGCAAAACTTGAGACCTACAAAGAGTTTTTCTTACTGTTGGTTCTACCGGCAGGCACCGTGATTATGTTAATTTTTGCAGGTTCAATTTCTACTGCAGCACTTTTAACATTCACATTAATGGTAGTATTTATCGTTTTCGGAATAAAGTGGAGCTATATATTTAAAACTGCTTTAGTAGGTCTTGTGGTAATAACAATAGCCTTTATGCTGAATTACTCTTTCGGAATGTTTTCAAGAATTGATACCGCCGTTAAGAGGATTGAACGATTTGTATCGAAACCGGAACCTAACGGCAAGACACTTTCGGCCGAAGAGTTACAGCTTAAAGCCGACAAAACATATCAGGCCGATATGGCACGACTGGCCATTACATCGGTTGGAGTATTCGGAAAAGGCCCCGGGAACAGTACACAACGATATTTGCTCCCTCACCCCTACTCCGACTATATATTCGCAACCATTATCGAAGAGTGGGGTCTGATTGGAGCAATGGCAGTCATTATGCTATACCTGACCTTCCTATTCCGGTCAATAGCTCTGGCAAAAAAATGCACTCAAATGTTCTCAGTAATGACAGTTATAGGGCTTGCGATAATTATAGTGCTACAAGCATTTTTACATATACTTGTTAATGTGGGCATTTTACCGGTTACAGGTCATACATTACCATTGATAAGCCTGGGCGGCTCATCTATCATTATTATGAGCGGTGCTTTCGGAATTATACTCTCAGTAAGCAGAACCATAGAAAAAAGCAACGAAGTTGCAGCAAAAAATGAGGAGGATGAATATGGAAAAGAGATATAAAGTAATCATCAGCGGAGGAGGAACAGGAGGTCACATATTTCCTGCTCTCTCTATTGCAAATGCATTAAAGGAGATGGTACCCGGCATTGAGATATTGTTTGTGGGAGCTGTTGGAAAGATGGAGATGGAGAAGGTCCCTGCAGCAGGATACAAAATAGAAGGGTTACCAATAGCCGGGCTTAAAAGAAGTATGAGCCTCTCAAATTTACTCTTACCATTTAAGATTTATAAAAGCATCCGGATGGCAGGGAAGATCATAGAAAAATTCAAACCCGATGCAATTGTCGGAGTTGGCGGGTTCGCAAGTGCCCCATTGTTGTGGAGTGCTAGAATTAAAGATGTTCCTTATCTGATTCAAGAACAAAACTCCTTTGCCGGCCTTACTAATAAATTTCTGGGCAGTGGTGCATCAAAAATATGTGTTGCCTTTGAAGGAATGGAGAGTTTTTTCCCAAAGGCAAAAATCCTAATTACAGGAAATCCAATAAGAGATGATATTAAAAAGGTTAAACAAATAGAGAGGGAAGTTGCTCTTGCTTCATTCGGATTCAAACCCGACAAAAAGACAATTTTCATTACCGGAGGCAGTTTGGGAGCAAGAAGACTCAATAATTGTATTAAGAACTGGATAGCCGACAACATCCAAAATGATGTACAGCTTATTTGGCAATACGGGAAGATATATAAATCGGAAATGGAGCAGTTTCTTAAAGAGTACAAAGATGCTCCTGTATTTGGATGTGAGTTTATTACCGAAATGAATATGGCATTTGCTGCGGCAGATGTCGTAATTACCAGAGCCGGTGCCGGAACAATTTCAGAATTGGCCGTGGCTGGCAAAGCTGTAATATTTGTACCATCTCCGAATGTAGCCGAAGATCATCAGACACATAACGCTATGTCGTTAGTTTTAAAAGAAGCTGCGATTATGGTTCCGGACGATAAGGCAGAAGAAGTCCTTATGGAGCAAGCAATTAAACTTGTAAACGACAAAGAGTTAATCGAAAAACTGGAACAAAACATTCTAGTTGCAGCAAAACCAAATGCGTCACACGATATTGCCAACGAAGTAATTAAATTAATGAATAAAAATGGTTAAGAACATATATTTCATAGGAATAGGAGGAATAGGGATGAGCGCACTGGCCCGTTACTACAACCATGCAGGTTGTAAAGTAGCCGGTTACGACAAAACACCTTCAAAGCTTACATCAGAGCTGGAAAACGAGGGCATAGCCATTCATTACGAAGACAATACGGCACTCATTTCCGACAACTTTAAGGCAGACACCTCCGACACTTTGGTAATCTACACTCCCGCCGTCCCTAAAGATATGGGAGAACTCACATACTTCCGCCAAAACGGATATAATCTTGTAAAAAGATCAGCAGCATTGGGAGTAATAGCAAAAAATAAAACTTGCCTTGCTGTTGCCGGCACACACGGAAAAACTACAACATCAACACTTTTAGCACATATTTTTACACATTGCGGCAAAGGATGTACAGCATTTTTGGGAGGAATCTCAAAGAATTACGGAACAAATTTACTGTTAAGTAAAAGTGAGTACATGGTTGCTGAGGCAGATGAGTTTGACAGATCGTTTTTACAGCTTTTCCCTCAAAGTGCAGTAATAACCTCAACCGATGCCGACCATTTAGACATATATTCCACTCACGACCATATCAAAGAGGCGTTTGCCGAATTTGCATCTCAGGTGGAAGAGGAAGGAAATTTAGTAATTAAAAAGGGAGTTGAACTGGATTATAAAAATGTAAAAGCTGACATTTTCAGCTATTCATTCGATAAAGAGGCCGATTTTTATGCATCTGACATTAAAATAGTTAATGGCGGATTCTTTAACTACACCCTTAATTATCCAAACGGTAAGATTGAAAATTGCACATTAGGAGTTCCGGGTTGGGTTAATGTAGAAAATTCTGTCGCGGCATCTGCCATTGCTCTTTTGAACGGAGTATCTGCCGAAGAGTTAAAAAATGCTTTGGCTACATTTTCGGGTGTCGAAAGAAGATTCGACATACGTATAAATACTCCTAAATGTGCCTATATTGACGACTATGCGCATCATCCTCAAGAGATTAAAGCAGCGATAAGTTCAATGAGAAATATCTTTGCCGGAAGGCGGTTAACCGGAATTTTCCAGCCTCATTTATATACAAGAACCAGAGATTTCGCCGAAGAATTTGCACAAAGCCTCAGCGCACTTGACGAATTGATTCTGCTAGAGATATACCCCGCTCGCGAATTGCCCATTGAGGGAGTGAGCTCATCAATAATTTTCGATAAAGTAAAGCTTGAAAAGAAACAATTAATTGAGAAATCGAAATTGCTCGAAACCTTGGAAAACAGTAATACCGATGCACTTATCAGCTTTGGAGCAGGTGACATAGATCGTTTCATAGAACCAATTACACAATTACTCAAGAGAAAGTACAATGTTTAAAAAAATATTGATAATTACCGGATATATCTTACTTACCGCAGCAATTGCGGCCTATTTTGTCTTTGCCACAATAATAGTAAAGCAAAAATATGCTCAGACCGGAATCAAAAAAATCAATATAACAATAACCGACAGCGCCTCAAATCAATTCGTAAACAAAGATATGATTAAGGCAGTACTAAAACTGGAAGGAATTAACGAGAAAGAGAGCCTCTTAAGGCATATAAATCAATACGATATAGAACAACAACTTAAAAAACAGTACAACATTAAAAGAGCACAAGTTTTTACCAATCTAAGAGGAGTCCTCAGCATAAAAGTTGAGCAACGTCGTCCGCTTTTAAGAATTCAAGGAGAATCAGGCGGATATTACCTTGACGATGAAGCATATATCTTCCCTTTAGATACTATTTATACAGCAAATGTTCCTGTAGTTACAGGCAAGATTCCTTTTAACCTAGTTCCGGATTATAAAGGTTATTTGAAAAACAATAAAAAGTGGGCAGATGCTCTTATGGACATAGGCGAGTATATAGCAGCAGACGATTTTTGGAATTCAATGATAGAGCAGATAGATATTGACGAAAAAGAGATGATTTACCTCACTCCAAGAGTTGGAGAGCAGGAGATAAAATTTGGATCGCCCGACAATATTGACATCAAATTCAAAAAATTATATGCCTTTTATAAAGATATAGTACCCAACAGCGGTTGGAATAAATATAAGAGAGTCGATTTAGATATTGACAATCAAATAGTTTGCAAACTCAGAAACCCACAAATAAAAACAAAAGATACAACAGGACAAAATATTAAAAACTTAAATATATGAAAGAGTACATTGCAGCAATAGATCTTGGAACAACAAAGGTTGTTTCGGCAATAGGAGAACAGACCGACTCGGGATTTAAAGTAGTCTCTTTGAAAGAGGCTCCCTCATTTGGTGTATCAAGGGGAGAAGTACTTAACATTCAACAAGTTCTTAACTCTCTTCTGCCTACAATTGAAGAGATTAAAGCCGATAACGGTATTGAAATCAATGATGTTTATGTAGGTATAGCAGGGCAGAATATTCGTTGCGAATCAAACAGTACAAGAAGGAATCGTCGTCGTTCGTTCGATCTTATAACCGAAGAGGAGATTAAAGATATGGAGAACGAAATGTACAAATTAAAGGTGAGCATCGGCGAAGAGGTACTTCATGTACTTCCACAATTCTACAACATTGAAGATCACATGGGTATAATCAATCCTGTGGGAATGTCGGGCAGTCAGATTGAGGGTAATTATAAACTATTTATCGGGAAAAAGAACTCGGCAGAGTGCAGCAAAACTGTAATTGACCGTGCCGGCCTTAATCTTAAAAAATTAGTTCTTGAACCTGTAGCATCTGCAGCAGCAGTTCTTACAGAGGACGAGAAAGAGATTGGTGTGGCAATGATAGATATCGGAGGCGGTACAACCGACCTGCTGATCTATCATGATAATATTATAAGACACACTGCGGTTATTCCTTTTGGAGGTAATTCAATAACCGAAGACCTTAAAAACGGATGCAGCGTATCTGCCAAAACAGCTGAACAGATTAAGATTCAGTACGGCTCTTGCTATACTGAGTTTGCTCCCGAAAATAAAACTGTGGTTATTCCTGGAATCGGCGGAAGAGACTCCAGAGAGGTTACCTTTAAATTTATTGCCAATATAATTGAGGCTCGGGTAGATGAGATTATTGAGGCAATAATGTACGAAATAGAGCGATCGGGCTATCAGGATAAACTTGGGGCAGGTATAGTTATAACAGGAGGAAGCTCTGCATTAACTCATCTGGTGCCTTTTATGAGATTTAAGACCGGTTATGGAGCAAGAATAGTTGCCCCTTCAAAAAGCATATCTTATGAGTCTTGCGAAGGTGCATTTAAACCCGGCTCTTCTACCGTTGTAGGTCTTCTGCTTAAAGGATATGAATATTCTAAGGCACCTGTTTATGAACACATTGATGAGGAAGAAGAGGAAGTTTTATTTTTACAGGGTGAGAACAGCCGATATTCCGTTAAAAAACAGAGTTTTGAGGGAACAAAAAAAGTAGAAAAAATTCAGAAACCGAAAGAGATTAAAAAAACGAAGGGAATTTTTGATACCCTTGGCTCTCTATTTGACGGATTCGACAACAATAACGCATAATTATGAAAGAGATATTACCGGTAAACTGGGAACAAGAAAATTCGATTATCAAGGTAGTCGGAGTAGGCGGCGGCGGAGGTAACGCGGTAAACCAGATGTACAGACAAGGAATCAAGGATGTTACTTTTGCAGTATGTAATACCGACACGCAAGCCCTGAACAGCAGCCCTATTCCTTTAAAAATTCAACTCGGCAGCACTTTAACAAGAGGTCTTGGAGCAGGATGTAATCCCGTTCAGGGAAGAAATGCAGCCATCGAATCGATTGATACAATTAAAGAGATGCTCGGCTCGCCCACAGAGATGGTATTTATTACTGCAGGAATGGGCGGCGGTACAGGAACTGGTGCAGCACCTGTTATTGCCAAGATTGCGAAAGAGATGGGAATCCTCACTGTTGGAGTTGTTACTCTGCCGTTTCGCGATGAGGGAAACGAATTTTTAAAAAGAGCAATTCTTGGCATAAGAGAATTGGAGAATAATGTTGATTCTTTGTTGATAATCGATAATCAGAAACTCTACAAAATTTACGGAGAACTATCTGTATATGAGGCCTTTCCAAAGGCTGACTCTGTGTTAAATATAGCTGTTAAGAGTATAGCCGAAATTATTACCAAACCTGGCTATATAAATGTAGATTTTGCCGATGTCAAAATGGTAATGAGCAACAGCGGAATGGCTATAATGGGAACAGGAACCGCATCGGGCGAAAACAGGGCCATAAGAGCTGTTGAAGAGGCGCTAAGTTCTCCATTATTAAATGACTTTAATTTGAAGACTGCTAAAAGTGTTCTGGTAAATATATCTTCGAGTAAAGAGTTCGGGCTCTCAATGGCCGAACTGTCACAAATTATGGATTACATAAGTGAATGTACCGGAGGTTTTGCAATTAACTTTAAACGTGGTGTGGTTTGCGATAATGATCTCAATGAGGCTGTGAGCGTTACTATTGTTGCAACAGGTTTCAATATGCATACTCTTCCTCAGGTTTCGCCCGACGGAGGTGAGATTGTTGAGAGAGTAATTTTGGAAACTGATGAGAACGATAATACCTTTGCAGGCGGATCTTCCGGCGCACCTTGGCAGAATCCGGTAAGGGAATCACACACTCCTCAGAGAGAGGAGAGGAATCCGGGGAGAGTAAGAGCTAAGCCTTCGTTAATAATTGAACCGGGGCAAAGTATTACTAATCTGGAGAATGTACCTGCCTATGTGCGAAGAGAGATGAAAAAGAATCAGGATAACGAAAAGAATTTGACACCTCCACCGATATCTTCACCAGGCAATATGCTTAAAATTGAAGAGATTGACGGGAAACAATTTCTGTCTTCGGACAATTCGTATCTGCACAAAACACAAGATTAAAAAAGAGAAGATGAGTAAAAAAACCAGAGTCCGATTTGCTCCAAGCCCAACGGGGCCGTTGCATATGGGAGGAGTTAGAACCGCTTTGTACAACTACCTCTATGCAAAACAGAGAGGCGGCGATTTTATATTACGTATTGAGGATACCGATTCTCAAAGATTTGTTCCCGGAGCCGAAGAGTATATAATTCAATCACTTGCATGGTGCGGTATAACTCCTGACGAAGGAGTGGAAAACGGGAAAATTGCAGAGAATGTATCTGCCCGGCACCCTCATGCTCCTTACAGACAATCTCAAAGAAGGGCAATTTACAGAAAATATGCCGAAGAATTGGTCGAAAAGGGATATGCGTATTACGCTTTTGATACTTCGGAAGAGTTAGAGGTATTAAGAAATGAGGCAGAAGCCGGCGGAAGTGCTTTTACTTATAACTTCCAGGTAAGAGGTAAGCTTAAGAACTCTCTTAATATGGATAAGGCGGAGTGTAATCGATTGCTTGAATCGGGCAATCATTGGGTTGTGAGATTTTGTATTCCCGAAAACAAAATTGTGCACATGCAGGATTTAATTCGCGGCGATATTGAGGTCAACAGCAGCACCTTGGACGATAAGGTTTTATGGAAAGCTGCCGATGAACTTCCAACATACCACCTTGCAAATGTTGTAGATGACCATCTTATGGAGGTAACTGAGGTTATTCGCGGCGAAGAGTGGCTGCCATCATTGCCGTTGCATTATCTGCTTTACGATGCATTCGGCTGGAACGATACAAGGCCATCATTTGCTCACCTCTCTCTGCTTTTAAAACCTGACGGCAAGGGAAAATTAAGTAAAAGAGATGGCGACAGGCTCGGGTTCCCAGTATTTCCACTTGAGTGGAAATCGCCGGAGGGCGATATTTCGAGAGGCTACAGAGAGGATGGCTATTTCCCTGAAGCTTTTATAAATATGCTTGCTTTTTTGGGATGGAATCCCGGAACTGAACAAGAGATATTTTCGCTCCAAGAGCTGGTAGAACAGTTCAGTATAGAACGAGTTATTAAGTCGGGAGCGAAATTCAATCCTGAGAAGGCTAAATGGTTCAATCAGGAGTACCTGAGATTAAAAAGCACAGAAGAGCTTGCAAAGGATTTCAAAAAAATTCTGCTTTCGAAAAACATAGATACCACTGACCAATACGTTGAACAAGTTTGTGATCTTATTAAAGAGAGAGCCGTTTTTGTAAGTGATTTCTGGGATTTGAGCGACTACTTCTTTATTGCACCACAACAATATGACCAGGCAGTTAAGGCAAAATTCTGGAAAGATAATACACCTGCTATTTTACAAGAGGTAATTAATTACCTGAATTCTATTGAATTATTCACAAAAGAGAATATTGAACACCCGCTGTCGGATTTTATAAAAACAAACGGTTGGCAGATGGGTTCGGTTATGAACTCGCTTAGATTATGCCTGGTAGGTGCTTCAAAAGGCCCTTCAGTTGCCGATATTATGACTTTACTTGGTAAAGATGAGAGTATAAAAAGGATTGAAAAGGGGATATTTATTTAATTCCCCTTATCTTTTTCTCCCAATTCCACGCCGATTCTACGACCTGTTCAATTGGAGTATCTGCCTTCCAGTTAAGCAGATGATTTGCTTTTGCGGGATTGGCCCAGAGCTGTTCCACATCCCCTGCCCTCCGGCCGGCAATTATATGATTGACATTTACTCCTGTATGTTTTTCAAAAATTTTAATAAGCTCCAGAACAGAGAGCCCTTTACCCACGCCTAAATTAAATGCCTCAAAATCAAGGTTCGATTCAGTAAACCTTTGTAAGGCTTTTACATGTGCCTTAGCAAGGTCACATACATAAATGTAATCTCTTATGCAGGTTCCGTCCGGAGTGTTGTAATCGTTTCCAAAAACAGTCATACTTTTTCTTAGACCCGCGGCTGTCTGAGTAATAACCGGCATAAGGTTTTGCGGAGCTCCCACCGGAAGCTCGCCTATTTGAGAACTCGGATGAGCGCCTACAGGGTTAAAATATCTTAATGATATGCCCTTTAGATTGCAGATGGCATGAACAGAGTCCTTTAAGATATCTTCACACATCTGCTTTGATTTTCCGTAAGGCGATGGCGAAGGTACTATCGGAGCCTCTTCATTGAGAGGAAGCAAACTGAGATCAGGCTGACCATATACTGTGCAAGATGAGGAGAATACGATTCCGCTCTCCTTTCTCTCCTTAAGAATTTCAATAAGGTTTATTAAAGAATACAGATTGTTCCTATAGTACTCAATCGGCTTTTCCACGCTCTCTCCTACTGCCTTAAAAGCTGCAAAATGAATAGCATATTTAATTTCAGGAAACCTGTTTAGCTCCGAAGAGAAAGCATTAAAATCGGAACAATCTGCATTAATAAAATCAGGTCTGGTCCCTGTTATATTAAAAATTCCTTCGAGTACATCAATATTGGAATTACAGAGGTTATCGACTATCAATACATCGTAGCCGGCGTTAATAAGTTCAACAACTGTATGGCTTCCTATATAACCTGTGCCGCCTGTGACCAATATTTTCTCTCTCATTTCAAATGATTTATTTCTTAAAGAAATTTATAATGTTTTGAGCTACAAATTCTTGTTGCTCTTTTGTAATTTCCGTATGAATCGGGAGCGACAACACGCTTTCGGAAAGCATCTCCGAGTTTACCAAAGGAACTCTTTTTACAGAAATATCTTCAAATGCTTTCTGTTTGTGCAGAGGCAGAGGATAATAAATCATGCTCGGCACCCCGTTTGCAGCTAAATAATCTTTAAGTTTATCGCGCCTGCTGCTCTCTTTTAAAATAATAGTAAATTGGTGATACACATGTGTCGTAAACTCTGACTCAACCGGCAGCACTAATTGAGTAACTCCTTTTAAAAGTTCTTTGTAGTATTGAGCTGCCCGGTAACGGGCAAAAGCATATGAGTCCAGATGTTTAAGTTTCACGTCTAAAACGGCTGCCTGTACTGTATCTAATCTTGAATTACAACCTATTACATCGTGGTAATATTTAACTCTTTGGCCATGATTTGCAATCATCTTAAGATTATCGGCCAGAGCTTCATCCTGAGCAAACATCGCTCCCCCGTCGCCAAAACAACCAAGATTCTTTGACGGGAAAAATGAGGTACATCCGATATGGCCGATAGTTCCGCTGTAAAGAGATGTTCCGTCACTGAATTTATATTGTGCACCAAGTGATTGAGCACAATCTTCAATAACAAAGAGTGAATGTTTGTTTGCAATTTCCATCAACTTCTCCATTTGAGCGCACTGCCCGAAAAGATGAACCGGAACAATAGCTTTAGTACGCGGTGAAATTGATTTTTCAATATCTTCGGGATTAATATTAAAAGTATCCGCACAAACATCTGCCAAAACCGGAACTAAACCCAGCAGGGCAATAACTTCGGCAGTTGCGACATACGTGAAAGCCGGAACAATAACCTCATCGCCCTTTTCTAGGCCAAGAGCCATCATTGCAATTTGCAGAGCATCAGTCCCGTTAGCGCATGAAATGCACCTTTTCGAATTTATGTAATTCGATAAACTCTTCTCAAAAAATTTTACTTCTTTCCCTTGAATAAAATTGGCTTCATCCAGAACAGATTGTATGGCAGAATCTATTTGAGGCTTAATTTTTTCGTACTGACCATTGAGGTCCAACATCTTAACTACCATTATCATTACAATTTTATATACAAATGTAGAAATAAAACTATATTTGCCCAATGAAAAAAATTGAAAAAGGCACATTAAACGAGACTATTTCGCCTACATTAGAAGATTTTCCGGAAGGCATTGTAATTTCTCTTGATAAACCATACGGATGGACTTCGGCAGATGCTGTGAGGAAGATAAAATTCAATCTTCAGAGGTATTTTAAAAGCAAAAATATAAAAGTAGGCCATGCCGGAACTCTCGACCCTCTGGCTACCGGCGTTCTCCTGATTTGTGTGGGAAAAGCAACAAAAAAAGCTGAGTATTTACAGGCTCAGGCAAAAGAGTACATTGCCGAAATAAGATTCGGGTGCACAACACCATCTTATGACCTTGAAAAAGAGATTGACCAAGAATTCCCGTTCGAACATATATCTGCACAAACCGTCGAAAATGTTTTACCGCAGTTTATAGGAAAACTGGAGCAGATTCCTCCTGTTTTTTCGGCAAAACTGATAAACGGCAGCAGAGCATACGAATTGGCAAGAGCAGGAGTTCAGACGGAAATGAAGGCTGCTTCTGTTGAGATTTACAATGCAACCTTGCTCCATTTTGAATCGCCCTATGCTGTCATTAGAATTTCTTGCAGTAAGGGTACATATATAAGGTCTTTTGCAAGAGATATAGGAGTTGCACTGAACAGCGGAGCTCACCTTACAAATCTGAAAAGAGTGACCTCCGGAGAGTTCAAAGTAGAAAATTCAATAACAATTGAAGATTTTTTGAAACTTTTTTCATAATTTTTCGTATAAAGAAATACTTATCTTTTTTTATCAAAATATGAAATTATCACAGTTCAATTACCCCCTGACTCCAGACTTAATTGCTAAATATCCGGCAAAATTCAGAGATGAATCCAGATTGTTGGTTCTCAACAAAAAAGACGGAAGCATTATTCATAAAGATTTTAAGGACATTCTTGAATATTGCAATGAAAATGATACATTTATTTTCAATGACACAAAAGTTTTTCCTGCAAGACTTTACGGAAACAAAGAGAAAACCGGTGCCGAAATTGAAATTTTTCTGCTCAGAGAGTTAAACAGCGAACAGAGATTATGGGACGTACTTGTAGATCCTGCAAGAAAAATAAGGATCGGAAACAAACTCTATTTCGGCGATAACGACAACCTGGTTGCCGAAGTTATCGACAATACCACATCCAGAGGAAGAACTTTAAGATTTCTTTTTGACGGCACCTACGATGAATTTAAATCCACTCTCTTTAAAATGGGAGAGATGCCGCTTCCTAAATGGATCAGAGCAAAAGTAGAGGCTGTTGATACCGAAAGATATCAAACAATATTTGCCAAAAACGAGGGAGCAGTAGCAGCTCCTGCCGCAGGATTACACTTTAGCCGCGAACTTCTCAAAAGGCTGGAAATTAAAGGTGTAAATAAAACCTTTATTACACTCCATATGGGATTGGGTCATTTCAGAACAGTTGACGTTGAAGATTTGTCAAAACACAAAATGGATTCAGAACCTGTGATAATTACCGAAGAGACATCCGAAATAATTAACAAGACAAAAGATGACGGAAACAAAGTTTTTGCAGTTGGAATTACCGTTCTAAGAGCTTTAGAATCTTCCGTAACAACTCAGAATAAGATTACACCTTTTAACGGATGGACAAACAAGTTTATTTTCCCTCCATATAATTTCTCTGTACCCGATGCATTGGTTACAAACTTCCATCTGCCTCAATCCACAATGTTAATGTCAGTTGCAGCCTTCGGTGGGTATGACTACGTCATGAACGCCTACAACGAAGCCGTGAAAGAGGGCTATAAATTTGGCACTTACGGCGATGCAATGCTTATTATCTGATAAAATTATCTTTTTTTAAAGAAAAAATATACAATTCAATTTATAAGGCCGTTAAACTTTAATTAGTTTAGCGGCCTTATGAATATTGACGAACTCAGAAGCGCTCTTGCACTAAAGATGGCATTTCCTTATAAACCGGTTCTGATTATTGAGCTGATTAATAAAGCAGGAAGTGCAAGTGAATTTACAAATCTGTCTGCAGAATCTCAGCATGATATTCTGTATAGTGAATTTAACCATAAAACACTGCCCGATTTTAAAGATCTGCTGGAGAGAGCAGATGCTGAAATAAGATGGTGTATTGAAAAGGGAATAAATATATCTTATTTCCGGGAGAGCGATTATCCCGAACAATTGTTGGATATACCTGACCCGCCTGTAGTTATTTTTTCATACGGATCGAAACCGCTTTGCCGCGACAAAATTGTTTCAATAGTAGGTACAAGGCGTGCTACACTTTATGGAACAACTATTACAAAAGAGATAATTTATAAAATGAAGGAGAGCGGTCTGAACCCGCTTATAGTGAGCGGACTGGCATTCGGTATTGATGTTTGTGCGCACAAAGCTGCTCTTGATTGTGGATTGGGAACGGCGGCTGTTTTGCCCGGAGGTATGGATAATATATACCCTGCAACTCATAAAAGATTTGCAGCAAGAGTGGCTTCAAATGGTTTATTGATTTCAGATTTTACACGAGGTGCCGACCCACACAAAATAAATTTTTTGAGCAGAAACAGAATAATTGCGGCAATTTCACAAGCTACAATTCTAGTCGAATCGGGTATAAAAGGTGGAGGCTTAATAACTGCAAGACTTGCAGCTTCGTACTCCAGAGAACTCTTTGCTGTTCCGGGCAGATTATCGGATCCTCTTTCGGAGGGGTGTAATTCTCTTATTACTCAAAACGTTGCTCAACAATTCTTTTCGGTAGGTGAATTTGCAAAAATCATGAACTGGACGGTAAACGAGCATTTTCCTACTCAAACGCAATCTCTGTTTGACGAAACCAATAAGGTGAAACAAAAAATATTAGTATCTTTAAACTCTAATAACGAGCTTACAATGGACCAAATCTCAGAAGTCACAAAAGAGCCGGTTAGTCGGTTAGCGGTTCATCTGCTTGAACTTGAACTTGACGGAAAGATTCTGAGTTTTACAGGTAACAGATATCGATTAAATTTCAGAATCAGATGAACTATTTCGTAGATACACACGCTCATTTATATGATGAGGATTTTAAAAACGACCACAAAGAGATTATTGAGCGTGCAAATGGAGAGGGGGTTACAAAAGTCATTTTGCCGGGCATCGACAGTAAATATCATCAGGCACTTTTGGATTTTTGCGATGAATTTCCCGGAACTGCTTTCCCTGCAGTCGGTTTACATCCCACCTCCGTCGGCAAAGATTGGAAAAGTGAAGTTGATTTTGTGGCTCAGGAGTTGTCGAAAAGAATTTTTTGCTCTGTAGGTGAAATTGGAATGGACGGTTACTGGTCCAAAGAGTTTCTAAAGGAACAGGCAGATGCATTTTATGCGCAAATCGAATTGGCATCTAAATACAACTTACCTGTAATAATTCACTCCAGAGATGCAACGGAGGAGATTTTTCAGGTATTGGAGAGTTGCAAAAACATGAATATAAGGGGTGTGTTTCATGCCTTTTCGGGTAGCTTGGAAACATACAGGCGATTTTCCCGGTACGGCGAATTTAAAATTGGACTCGGAGGTGTTCTTACATATAAAAACAGCCATCTGCCCGAAGTGATAAAAAAAATCGATTTGTCGGAAATTGTGCTGGAAACAGACGCACCTTATCTTACTCCTGTACCGTTTCGCGGAAAAAGAAATGAACCTGCATATATCGCGATTATTGCCGAAGCAGTTGCAAAAATTAAAGAATGCCATGTCGAAGCTGTTGCTGAAATCTCTACCTTTAATGCCCTTAAATTGTTTAATTTACAAGCATGAACATATTAATGATATATACCGGCGGAACAATCGGTATGAAACAAAATCCGGACTCATCTGCACTCTCTCCTTTCGATTTTTCTCAAATTTTAGAAGAGGTTCCTGAATTAAAAAAATTCGGATATTCAATTGATTCTATATCATTTGACCCTCCAATGGATTCATCTGATATAGATCCTGAATTTTGGAAATCATTAGCCGGAATTATTTATGAAAATTACGACAAATACAGCGGGTTTGTTGTGTTGCACGGTACGGATACCATGTCTTATACAGCAAGTGCTCTCAGTTTTATGTTCGACAATCTGGAAAAACCGATTGTCTTTACGGGGAGTCAACTGCCTATCGGAATGTTAAGGACAGACGGAAAAGAGAATATGATTTCGGCAATTGAAATTGCAGCTGCTATGGACGAAAATGGTCACGCTCTGGTTCCTGAGGTTTGCATCTATTTTCAAAACGAATTATACAGAGGAAACAGAACTACAAAATATAATGCAGAGAACTTTCATGCATTCATGTCGCCCAATTATTCGCTTTTAGCCGAGACAGGCGTACATGTAAAATATAATCTCCATATGGTTAACAGGCCAAATGTATGGGGGAAAAAATTGACTCTAAATACCAATCTCGACACTAATGTCGTAATATTGAAAATATTCCCCGGAATCTCCAGAAATACAGTTGAGTCGGTACTCTCAATTGAGGGAATAAAAGCAATAATTCTGGAGACATACGGTTCGGGAAACGCACCTACCAAAGAGTGGTTTATTAAAGCCATTGCAGATGCCATAAAGAGAGGCGTTACAATATTCAATGTTACTCAGTGTCAGGCAGGTCAGGTAGATATGGCTGCATATTCAACAGGTATTATGTTGAAGGAATCAGGAGTAATTTCCGGTAACGATATAACTACTGAAGCAGCCCTTGCTAAACTATTTTTTTTACTTGGGCAAAGATTTGATTTATTAGAGTTTAACACACTTTTACAAAAAAATTTACGGGGAGAAATAACCATTTTATAATATTATTAAAAAAATCTTTCTAAATTGCACGATATTTTCCGTACAATAGGAAACAAAAAACTAATTAAAATACATTGTTTAATACTTTAATCATTCAAAAATTTATGAAAAAATTTTTCATGTTTTTGGCAGTAGCTGGGATTTTCACACTTACTGCACAGTATGCTTCAGCTCAAGCACCTGCTGCTGCAGCTACTGACTCAACCGCTGCCGTTACTGCAGCTCCGGAAGCCGCTGCAGCTGATCTTACAGTTCAGAAGGAAGTTCCAATTCACCAACAATTAAAAACCAAATTTATTGAGGGTGGTCCTGGTTTTATGGCTTCAATCATTTTGTCATTAATTTTAGGTTTGGCAATCGCAATTGAAAGAATTATTTATCTAAATCTTGCAACTACGAATACTGAAAAACTTTTGAAAAAAATCGAAGAAGCTCTTTCTAAAGGTGGTGTTGAAGCTGCTAAAGAGGTTTGCAGAACTACAAAAGGTCCGGTTGCAAGTATTTTCTTCCAAGGTTTAAGCAGAATGGATGAGGGTATCGAAGTTGTTGAGAAATCAGTTGTTTCTTATGGTTCAGTACAAATGAGTCAAATGGAAAACGGTCTTTCATGGATTCAACTTTTCATCGCTTTGGCTCCGATGTTGGGATTCTTAGGAACAGTTATCGGGATGGTTCAAGCATTCGACGCTATCCAGGCTGCAGGTGATATTTCTCCTAACGTAGTAGCAGGTGGTATTAAAGTTGCGTTGATTACAACTATCGGTGGTTTGATCGTTGCTATTATCCTTCAGCTTTTCTACAACTATATCGTTTCAAAAATTGACTCTTTGGTGATTTCGATGGAAGATGCATCTATCTCTTTGATAGACATTCTTGTAAAAGCTAAAAAATAATTAATTATGCCAAAATTTTTAAAAATTTTATCATACTTTCTACTAATTACAAGTTTCATCTTGGGAGTTATTTTCTACGCTGTACCTACAGATCTTAAAGAGAACCTTATGACAAATGTACTATTGTACTTTGCTTACATTTTGTTCTTTGCAACAATTCTTGCAGCAGTAGTTCTTCCTTTGATGAATTTACTTGACAATCCTAAAGGTCTTAAAAAAGGACTTCTTAGTATTGTTGTAGTAGTTGTGGTATTTGGACTTGCTTTTCTGATGTCTTCAGGGAAGCCTCTTGATGCAGTTGTTAACCCTGCACCAAGCGTCCTTACGCTTAAGATTACAGATACAGGTCTTATAGTTACTTACATCCTCGCAGCAGTATCAATAATTGCAATTGTTGGCGGAGGTATTATCAATATGGTTAGAAACCGCTAATAATAGTAAATAATATTATGGCAAGACCTATTCAAGAAATTAACGCAGGATCAACAGCAGATATCGCTTTCTTGCTCTTGATATTCTTCCTGGTAACAACCACGATGGATGTCGATGCCGGATTGCAACGCCGTTTACCTCCAATTCCTGACGAGAATCAAAAGGTGGAAGATGTTAAAATCAACCGTCGTAATACGATGATTGTCAGAATTAGTGAAAGTGACGGTTTGTTGGCGGGAGGTCAGGTAATTGATGTAAATCAATTGAAAGACAAAGCTGTTGAATTCCTTACAAACCCTACAAATTCTGAAACCCTTCCGGAAAGAGAGGTTAAGAATATTGAAGGATTTGGTCCGTTTGCAGTTTCAAAAGGTGTAATTTCTCTTCAAAATACACGCGGTACAAGTTACAACACTTATATAAAAGTTCAGAACGAACTTGTTAGAGCTGTTAATATTGTACGTGATGAATTTGCAATGCAGAACTTCGGAAAACCTTATTTGAGCCTTACAGAAGATCAGCAAAGAATTTGCCGTGACGCTGTTCCACAAAATATATCCGAAGCCGAACCTAAAGATATTGGTAAAAAACGCTAAAAAACAGAACATGGCAAAATTCGCAAGAAAAGGTAAAGGTGGAACTCCGGCTATTAGTACAGCCTCGCTTCCTGACATTATTTTCATGTTATTGTTTTTCTTTATGGTTTCAACCAGCATGAGAGAAACTGAGCAAAAAGTTACTGTAAAACTTCCAGAAGCATCGGAATCGGCTAAGCTTGAGAGAAAAGATTTGGCATCCTACATTTATGTAGGTACACCTATTATCTCTGAACAATCAAAATTCGGTACAGATGCTCGTATTCAGCTAAACGACTCTTTTAAGACAGTCGATGATATTCGCGACTTCGTTGCAGCGTCTCGTGATGCGATGAGTGAGGCAGACCGCCAACTTATGGTAGTTTCGATTAAAGGTGACCAAAATGTTCGTATGGGTATCATAACTGATATCAAACAAGAGCTTCGCAGATGTTCGGCACTTAAAATTATGTACGGAGCCAGAAGAGGTTCCGGAGCTGCATCTCAATAAAGAAGTTTATATATATATTTAAAAAGTGCTTTGAAAATTTTCAAAGCACTTTTTTTATGTAAAAAATGTCGTATTTTTATAAATAAGAAAAATTCATATTTTCCGCTCAATTGCTTAACATTTAAATCTTAATTATATGAAATTCAAAGAACTTGTACTATCCCTGATTTTACTTTCGGGAAGTAATTTTTTGATCTCACAAGAGATTCCAAAGAGAGAGTTCAGAGGAGCATGGATACACACTGTTGGTAATGAGCACTTTAAAACTGTACCGGCAGATTCTATTAAAGCATTATTCATTAAAACTTTGGATGAGTTTGAACGAGTAGGAATTAATGCTGTAATTTTTCAGGTGCGACCTCAGGCAGATGCTTTCTATGTTTCATCATTAGAGCCGTGGAGTCGTTTTTTATCGGGTGAACAAGGTGTTGCGCCAAATCCGGTATGGGATCCGTTTGATTTTATGGTAAAAGAGTGTCATAAAAGAGGTATGGAGATTCACGCCTGGTGTAATCCATACCGAGTGACATCTAACGACAAAGAACAACTTCATCCCGATCATCTCTATTTTAAGAGACCCGATCTTTTTAAACGCTACGGAACACAACTCTATTTTGATCCGGGAGAACCGGAAGCAATTGCGCATACAGTAAAAGTCATAGCAGATATTGTTACCAGATACGATGTAGATGCAATTCATTTTGATGATTATTTCTATCCTTACCCTGTTCCGTTTGAAGAGTTTCATGATGATGCCTCTTTTGTAAAGTATGCAGCAAAACAGGGATTTGAATATTGGCAAAAAGGCGATTGGCGCAGAAACAATGTAACAACTCTTATACGAGAGTTAAATGATACAATCAAGAAAATAAAACCATGGGTCAGATTCGGTATTAGTCCGTTTGGAATTCACAGGAATTTCAAAGATACCCCGGACGGTTCCGGAAGTAAAACCAACGGCCTCTCAAATTATGAAGCACTCTATGCCGACGTTCCGCTTTGGTTAAAAAACGGATGGGTAGATTACAATGTTCCACAGTTATATTGGGAGATAGGTCACTCTGCTGCCGATTTTAAAACTCTTATTGAATGGTGGAATGCTCAAAAACTTAAAGGGCAATTTTACATTGGACAAAATATCAGCTCGTTGAATAAAAAAAGTTTGACAAATCCGGAAAAAATCCAATTTGGAGAGAAGATGGCTATGGTTCGTAACTCAGAATATGTAAACGGGAATGTTTGGTGGCCGGGCTGGTCTATCAATAAAAACCCATTCGGGTTCTCTGATTCATTGGCAAATAATTATCAGAGATATCCTGCGTTGATTCCGGCATATAAACATCTTGATTCAATTGCACCTCCACCCGTAATAAATCTGCACAAAAAGGGGAATAAATTAGTTTGGAGTCACTCTGTAGTTAACGATAAGATGCAGGAGGCACAATTCTATGCAGTATACAGATTCCCGGCAGGAGTAACTCCTGATATTGAAAACAGTAAATATTTGATTAAAATTGTTGAAGATAAATTTTTCACATTAAAAATAAACTCCGGTAAAAAGTCGTCGTATATTTTCATTGTTACTGCTATTGACAGATGTCGTAATGAAAGTGCTCCTTCAAGTCAAATAAAGATAAAAGAGTAAGTATTTTTTATTGTTTTAATTGAAATTTGTTTGTGAATAGCTAACTTTGTATGATTTATTAATAAAAATTGGCACTTATAATGGAAATCCCAGAGAGAATAAAAGTAATCGATCTGCTAAAGGCTAAACCGGGAAACGAAGTTTTGGTCAAAGGATGGGTTAGAACGAAAAGAGGAAATAAGAACATTGCTTTTGTTGCACTAAATGACGGTTCTACAATAAATAACATTCAAATTGTTTTTGATATGAATGTGTTTAGTGAAGAGAATCTTAAGCCTGTTACTACAGGGTCTTGTATTGCTGTTTCGGGAGAATTAACTGCCTCTCAAGGTAGTGCTCAGGCAGTTGAAATTCAGGCAAAAAAACTTGAAATATATGGCTCTGCCGATCCTGATTCCTACCCTCTCCAGAAAAAGGGTCACTCAATGGAATTTCTCAGAGAAATCGGACATCTGCGCCCAAGAACAAATACCTTCGGCGCAATCTTCAGAATCAGACACTCAATGGCTTTTGCCATTCACAAATATTTCAATGACAGGGGCTTTTTCTACATGCACACTCCTATTATCACAGCTTCGGATGCCGAAGGTGCAGGTGCAATGTTTCAAGTAACTACCCTTGATTTGAACAATATTCCAAAAAAACCAGAAGGTGAAATTAATTATCAAGAGGACTTTTTTGGCAAGGCGGCTAACCTCACAGTTAGTGGCCAATTGGAAGGAGAACTCGGAGCTATGGCTCTCGGGCAGATTTACACCTTCGGCCCTACTTTCCGTGCCGAAAACTCAAATACTCCCCGTCACCTTGCCGAATTCTGGATGATTGAACCGGAAATTGCTTTTTACGAAATCACGGAGAATATGGATCTCGCCGAAGATTTCGTCAAATACCTGGTTACATACGCATTGGATAATTGCGCCGATGATATTAAGTTTTTGAACGACATGTTCGATAAGGAGCTAATTGAGAGGTTGAACAGTGTTATTTCAACTAATTTTGTAAGATTGACATATACCGAAGGGGTTGATATACTTATGAAATCGGGGCAACAATTTGAGTTTCCGGTATCCTGGGGTACC
>CAZOOH010000006.1:11674-26095 GCA_964581375.1 uncultured Muribaculaceae bacterium | reverse complement strand
CAACAGATTGCAATAATAAAGAAAGTATCGGGATATATTCAAACTCTTAGAGAAGATGTTAATGGCATTAAAGAGGCCAGAAAAACTATTAACTCAATCGATGATGTATCGGAAAAAGCAATTGCATATGCAAATAAAATTTATCCGTTTATGGAAAAATTGAGAGTTTCGGCAGATAAATTAGAAATGCTTGTTGATGACGAACTTTGGCCGCTTCCTAAATACAGAGAGTTGCTTTTCCTCAGATAGAATTGTATATTTGCACCCATGAGTGAAAACAACCAGGATGCAGCTAAATATGCCTTAAGAGGAGTCTCTTCGGCAAAAGGAGATGTTCATAAAGCGATATCTTCTCTGGATAAGGGTTTATACCCGGGAGCATTTTGTAAAATCATTCCTGATTATCTTTCTGATAATCAGGAATTTTGTATTGTTATGCATGCAGATGGTGCAGGTACAAAGTCGTCACTAGCCTATGCTTATTGGAGAGAGACAGGTGATTTGGGTGTTTGGAAAGGGATTGCACAAGATGCAATTGTGATGAATACCGATGACTTGCTTTGTGTCGGCATTACCGACAATATCCTTCTCTCGTCTACCATTGGAAGAAATAAAAATAAAATTCCGGGTGAGGTCATAGCCGAAATTATAAAAGGTTCATCGGATTTTGTCTCATTAATGAATAAATTTGGAATTGGAATTTTTCTGACCGGAGGAGAAACTGCCGATGTGGGTGATCTTGTGAGAACGATTATTGTTGACAGTACTGTTACTGCAAGACTCAAAAGAGAGGAGGTTATTGATAATTCAAATATTAAGGCGGGCGATGTAATTGTCGGGTTATCCTCTTTCGGGCAAACTACTTACGAAAATCAATACAACGGTGGTACGGGGAGTAACGGACTAACATCTGCACGGCACGATATGTTTGCAAAGTACGTAGGTGAAAAATATCCAGAGACATACGATAATGAAATACCTCAAGAGTATGCTTACTCCGGCAGTAAAATATTAACAGATATTGATCCTCAGACTGGTTTGACTTATGGTAAATTATTGTTATCTCCAACAAGAACTTATGCTCCTGTCATAAAAGAGATTTTAAAGAGTTACAGGAGTGATGTACATGGAATGGTTCACTGTTCAGGTGGCGGTCAGACTAAGATTCTGCATTTTATAAAAAATCTGAAAGTAATTAAAGATAATCTCTTCCCGGTTCCTCCTCTTTTTAAAATTATTCAGGAAGAGTCAGGTTCATCATGGAGGGAGATGTATCAGGTATTCAATATGGGGCATAGAATGGAAATTTATACTTCTGAACTTGTTGCTCTTAAAATTATCGATATTTGTTCTAAATTTAATCTTGAATCCAGAATTGTGGGAAGGGTAGAGGATTGTAATTCTACAGAGTTAACGATTAAATCGGAGTATGGGGTTTTTAATTATGATAACAAATAAGTTATAATATGAAAAACAGGGTTTTATTTTTGGTCTTTTTTTCTTTGGCATTTATTGGATGCCGGCAAAAATCTGCCGATGAAAAGTTTACCGGTGAGTTGATTCCAATAAGCGAAAAAGCTTTAAGCGATACTAATTCTCTATTTTATGCCGACTTTAATAATTATCCGGCTCAAAGAGCTGTATTGCCAATAGGTGTTTTTGATTCGGGGACAGGAGGTCTTACAGTATTAGAAGCTATGCTCTCTTTGGACGAGTTTAATAATAAGACTGGAGAGCCTGGTTCTGACGGTGTACTTGATTTTGCCGGAGAGAAGTTTGTCTATTTGGCCGATCAGGTTAATATGCCATATGGGAATTATGCTGCTGAACATAAAACCGATTATTTAAGGGAGCTTGTGGTGAAGGATGCTCTCTTTCTGACATCCCCTGCAATTCGCTCCAAATTAGTTGTAATTGCTTGCAATACTGCTACTGCTTATGGCCTTAAAGATGTTTCAGATTTGTTTGCAAAAGCCAAGGTAGGGTTAAATGTAATTGGAGTTATAAATGCTGCAGTAAACTCTGTTTTTGATAACAACGATAAATCCGATACTATTGCAGTTGGTGTTATGGCTACGGTTGGCACTATCGCGTCGGGCGGTTATGAAAGGACTATTAAAGAGGTGGCGGCTAAGAATGGATTTGTCAATCCGGTTGTTGTCAATCAAGGTGGATTAGGTTTTGCAGAATCGGTTGACGGAGAGTATGACTTCATTGACAGGAGTTCTAAAAAGGTTAGAGATAATTACAGAGGACCGGTATTGGGAGGTGATACTCTTTCAATAAACCCTGATTTGCTCGGGGCATATAATTTTGATTTTTCTTCAAATTCAATTTTATCGACTAAGAAAGGTGGTTCTTATGAGAAAATTCAACTGAATTCTCCCGGGAATTATGCCAGGTTTCATTTGGTTAATATGATTGAAAAATATAGACTTAAAGGTTCCAAAGTAAAAATTGGCAAAATTATTTTGGGGTGTACTCACTATCCTTATTTCAGAGATACACTTGAAAAATGTCTTAATGAATTAAGGGGATATAATAAAAATGGAGTTTTTCCATACAAAGATCTGATTAAAGATAGTGTCGAATTTATAGACCCTGCCAGAAATGTTGCTATTGAAGCATACAAGTTTGCCAGAGAGAATAGTTTATTGTCGTTTGGCGAAACGAATTCTGTCTCTCCGTTCATAACAGTGCCTTCAGATACTTTATCTGCCGAAAAACTGGATAAATTGGGCAATTTTAAATATGAGTTTAAATATGGTCGTGCTCCGGGTACAGAAGAGCAGAATTTTGTGACCGTTCAATTCTCTGCCAAAAATATTAATAAGGATAATTTATTGAGAATTAAAAACAGATTACCTCATACTTACAGTCTAATAAAATCGTATACAGAATGAGTTTTCTTTCAACTATAACTCCTGAGGAGATTGAAAGACTGGAACAAGCCGATTTTAAAGGCGAGATTTCGGTTATTGACTCTTTGACGGATGATTATATTGATGCTGTTGAGTATTTGCGGTCTCAAAAGATTTTAGGATTTGATACTGAGACCAAACCCTCTTTTCATGCAAATGAGAAGAGAAATAAGGTTGCGCTTTTGCAATTGTCGGGAGATACTCGTGCTGTTTTGTTCAGATTGACTCATATCGGACTTCCTGCCGAAATTATTTCGATTTTATCGGACCCTAAAATAGTTAAAGTCGGTGCTGCTATTCATGACGATATAAAAGGACTTCAACACTATAAAAAATTTGAAGCAGGAGGATTTGTAGATTTACAGATTTTAGGAAAGTTCTGGGGAATTACCGAAAAAAGTGTACGAAAGATGGCTGCTATTATCTTGAATATGAGGGTTTCTAAATCTCAGCAGCTCTCTAATTGGGAGTCACAAGAACTCTCTCACGCTCAGATTCAATATGCTGCCATTGACGCATGGGTATGTTTTAAAATGTATGTCCGGTTACAAGAGTCACCCAAAAAAACAGTTAATGAGTAAAATAATATTAAAAAAGGGTAAGGAGGAGTCTTTAAAAAGATTTCATCCTTGGATATTTTCGGGTGCAATATTTAAGATTGATGGTAACCCGAAGGATGGCGATATAGTAGATGTAGAATCTTCTGACGGAAAATATATCGGGTGCGGGCACTATCAAAGTGGAACCATTTCGGTAAGGATGTTGAGTTTCGATAAATCGGCGCAAAGTGAAAGTTTTTGGACAGATTCTATTAAAAGTGCCATGCGCAAAAGAGAGGTTACAGGAATATTGTCAAAGAGCGATACGAATGCATATCGGTTAGTTAACGGAGAGGGCGATAATCTGCCCGGATTAATTATTGATTTTTATAACGGGACTGCTGTAATTCAGGCTCACTCTGCCGGAGTTTTGAAATCAATCGACAAAATTGCTGAAGCATTAAAATCCATTTATGGTACTAATTTAAATTCAATATATAATAAGAGTTCAATGACTGCACCTGAGAGGGAGAGATCTGCCGTAAATGATGGTTATCTGCTTGAGGGTTCGAGAAGTGTACAGATTTCGGAAAATGGTTGCTTGTTCAATGTAAATTGGGAAGAGGGGCAAAAAACCGGATTTTTTCTTGATCAAAGAGATAACAGAAAGCTTCTGAAGGAGTATTCAATGGGCAAAAGAGTCTTGAATTTATTTTGTTATACAGGCGGTTTTTCAATCTATGCGCTTTCCGGCGGGGCAATTTCGGTTGATTCAGTTGACAGTTCTCAAAAAGCAATTCAGATGCTTGATGATAATTTGAAACTTAATATTGAAAGTGGATTGATTTCTGAAAAATCGAATCATGCAGGAGTTTGTGACGATGCTATAAAGTTCTTAAGAGACTCCGAATCCGGTAAATATGACCTTATGATTGTCGATCCACCTGCTTTTGCGAAACACAGAGGAGCTACAAATAATGCATTAAGGGCCTATCAAAGATTAAACGCATCTGCTATAGAGAGGATTGCACCAGGAGGAATAATTTTTACATTCAGCTGCTCTCAGGCAATTGATAAAATATCTTTTGCTCAGGCAATTTTCTCGGCAGCTGCTTCTGTAGGTAGAAAAGTATCTATTATTGACAGACTTACTCAGCCGGCAGATCATCCTGTCAATATTTATCATCCCGAAGGAGAGTATCTTAAGGGGTTGGTTTTATTCGTAGATTAGCTATATATTAAGCAAATATTATTTTTTAAATATTTTATGGAAAATTTGATTGTTTCCAACGGTAGCAAGACCGAAAAATACGAATCTTTACTTCCCCAAATTAAGGCTTTATGTGAAGGTGAAGATGATATGATTGCAAATATGGCGAATATATCTGCCGCTATTTCTCAAACTTTTAACTTTTTGTGGATTGGTTTCTATATTGTAAAAGAGAACAATAATTTTGAAACTAAAAGAAGATTAGTATTAGGACCGTTCCAAGGTCCGGTTGCTTGTACATCTATTTCTTACGGAAAGGGGGTTTGCGGAACAGCGTGGAAAGAGGCCAAAACATTTGTTGTTCCTGATGTGGAAAAATTTCCGGGACATATTGCATGCAGTTCTTTATCTCGTTCAGAAATTGTTGTCCCATTAATAATAAACGAAAGTGTAACCGCTGTTTTAGATATAGATAGCAATGAGTTAGCTGCTTTTGACGAGGTAGATGCAAATTATTTGCAACAAATTTTAACTTTTTTAATATAAATTATAAAAAAGGTATTTATATTTGCAGAGCATAACAGCAAGACAATGACATCACATATTTCGCTTTTTGGTTTTTATTTTTATTACTTCTTTTACAATAAAAGGGGCTAAAGCGTTATATGTAAGAAATAAACCAATAATGTGGAGGCCCTTTTGAGGGCCTTTTTTTATTTTATGAATGAACAAAAATTAAGTGTAGCAATTCAAGGAGGATTTGGCGCTTTTCATGAAATAGCGGCAAAGAGTTTCTTCGGAAAAATTCCAATCTCAATTATTCCATGTGATACTTTCTCCGATTTATTTAATATTCTGGCCGATAAAAAAGCTGATTGCGGAATAGTTGCAATTGAAAACTCGGTTGCAGGCGGAATACTTCAAAATTATTCATTTATAAGAGATAGCGGGCTTACAATTATAGGTGAACAATACTTAAGAATTGTCCAGAACCTTATTGCAAATCCGGGAACTAAAATTGAGGAATTGACAGAGATATATTCCCATCCGGTTGCAATTCAGCAATGTAATCTTTTCCTTAACGATTTGAGACGCAAAGGAGTCAAAATAATTGATTCTGTAGATACTGCGCTAAGTGTTAAGATGATAAAAGAAGAGAAAATGTTACACGCCGGAGCGCTTGCTTCGGAACTTGCAGCAAAAATGTATAAGATGGAGATTGTAAAAGAGGGAGTAGAGGCAAATAAAAGAAATTTTACCAGATTTCAGATTATTACCGAAAATAAGGGTGTAATTGAACTTTTTAATAAACAGAAACAAAAAATAAACAAATCATCTCTCTGTTTTTCTTTACCCCACCAATCGGGAAAGTTGTCGCAAGTGTTGTCTGTGCTTTCATTTTATGATATGAATATGTCAAAAATTCAGTCTCTCCCAATTGTAGGTGTTGAATGGGAGTATCTGTTTTATGTAGATCTTTTATTTGATAATTATGAGCGATACAAACAATCGCTTGATGCAATAAGACCATTAACAGTTAATTTACAAATATTGGGAGAGTATCATAATGGAAGACAGCCGTCCGAAGATTGAACCATCGAACAGAAGTAAACTTATTCAAGAGTATTACTTCTCAAAAAAACTTAAAGAGGTTGATGACCTTAGAAAAAAAGGTGCCGATATTATAAATTTAGGTATCGGAAGTCCTGATCTGCCGCCATCCAATGCAACACTAGAAGAATTGAATTCGAGTTCATACATTAGCGGCAATCATGGTTATCAAAGCTATTACGGGATACCTGAACTTAGAAAAGCCTTTTCAAGTTGGTATCGAAACTATTTTAATGTAGAGTTGAACCCCGAAAACGAAATTCTGCCGTTAATCGGATCAAAAGAGGGAATTATGCACATTACAATGGCATATTTAAACCCGGGCGATAAAGTTCTTATACCAAATCCAGGTTATCCAACTTACACATCTGTCACAAAATTAGTAGGAGGTGAAGTAATTTACTATGAATTAAATGAAGAAAATTCATGGTACCCCGATTTTGAGAAGATTGAAGAGATAGATTTGTCATCAGTTAAAATTATGTGGGTAAATTATCCTCATATGCCAACAGGACAAAAAGGAACACGAAAATTATTCGCACGATTAGTAGAATTCGGACATAAACACAACATATTGATTGTTAATGATAATCCATACAGTTTTATCTTGAATGAGGATTATTTGAGTATTCTTTCGGCAGATGGTGCTAAGGATATCGCATTGGAACTTAATTCTTTGAGTAAATCTCACAATATGCCGGGTTGGAGAGTAGGAATGGTCGCGGGTAAGAGCGAATTCATATCAAATATTATAAAGGTAAAGAGTAATATGGACTCCGGAATGTTTAAACCATTGCAACTCGCTGCCACAAAAGCATTAAGTTGCGATAATAATTGGTATGACTCAGTAAACGAAGTTTATAAGCGTCGAAGAGTTCTTGCCGAATCAATTTTGAATAAACTGAATTGTTCATTCGACAGTAAACAATCCGGACTCTTTATGTGGGGCAAAGTCCCTTCAATCTACAGCAGCGGAGAGGAACTTGCCGATTTAATGCTCTATAATGCAAATGTATTTGTTACACCCGGTAAGGTTTTTGGCACTGCCGGCGATAACTACATAAGAATTTCACTGTGTGCAGATGAAGAGAAGTTAAAACAAACCCTAAAAAGGATAGAGGAGATATTATGATAGTAACAGTAATTGGTCTAGGTCTAATAGGTGGCTCTTTGGCCCTTGATTTGAAACGCAGAGGATTTGCTTCTGAGGTAATTGGTGTCGATAATAATATTCGCCACCAGAACATTGCAACTTTAACAGGTATTGCCGATAAAATTGAATCGCTTGAGGATGGAGTAAAACATGGCGACTTAATAATTGTATGTACGCCGGTAAGCGGAATTGGAAATCTTCTTCCCAAAATACTAGATATGACAGGCAACGAAAATAAAACGGTTGTAGATATGGGTTCTACTAAGTCGGAAATTGCATCTGCCGTAGCAACGCATCCCTGCCGAAAAAAATATGTGGCTGCACATCCGATGGCAGGTACGGAATTTTCGGGTCCCCTTGCAGCAATTTATAAGTTGTTTGACTACAAACATGCAATAATCTGCGATAAGGAGTTATCGGGAGAGGAGCATCTGGAAAGAGTACTTGAAATGTTTAAGGTTTTAAACATGAAGATAACTTATATGAACTCATCTTCGCACGATTTGCATGTAGCGTATGTTTCACATATTTCACATATTACATCTTTCTCGCTTGCTTTAAGTGTATTAGAGAAGGAGAAAGATGAAGAGAATATACTTAAATTGGCTGCCGGCGGTTTTGAATCAACTGTAAGGTTAGCTAAAAGTAATGCTGAGACATGGGCTCCAATTTTTATTCAAAATTCAGAATATATTACTCAAGTACTAGATACATATATCGAAAAAATGAAATTATTTCGAAAATATATCAAAGAATCTGACTCAGAGAATCTATGTAAACTAATGGAGAAGGCCAACGAAATCAAAAAAATATTAAATTAGCTGTATTATGTCCGAAAACTTAAAACTAAATCCAATAAAAAACTGGTCTTTTTACAAAGAGAGACCCCTTATAATAGCAGGTCCTTGCAGTGCCGAAAGTGAAGAACAGGTTATGAATACGGCCAAGGAACTTGTGAGTTTGAACAGAGTAGATATTTTTCGCGCGGGAATTTGGAAACCAAGAACAAGACCGGGTGCATTTGAAGGTGTGGGGAGAGATGGCCTTAAGTGGCTTCGTGATGTAAAAAAGGAGACAGGAGTACCGACTGCAACAGAGGTTGCAAATGCTTCGCATGTAAATGACGCACTTAAATTCGGTGTCGATGTTTTGTGGATAGGCGCAAGAACATCTGCCAATCCATTTGCTATTCAGGAAATTGCAGATGCTTTACAGGGTGTTGAGACTACAGTTCTTATTAAAAATCCTGTAAATCCTGATCTTGATTTATGGATCGGGGCAATAGAAAGAATAGCAAAGACGGGAATAACTAATATAGGGGCCATCCACAGAGGTTTTTCGGCATACGAAAAGACTCAATACAGGAATCAGCCAAAATGGCAATTACCTATCGAATTAAAAACAGCATTACCCGATTTGCCGTTAATATGCGACCCAAGCCATATTGGAGGTGACAGAAGATTTATTTTTGAAATTTCTCAAAAGGCTATGGACCTGAATTACGATGGAGTAATGATAGAGTCTCATATCAATCCTTCATGCGCCCTTAGTGATAAAAATCAGCAACTTACGCCGCAGGATTTGGCATCGGTTTTAGGCAGATTAATTCTTAGAAAACCCACTACCGATAATTCTCAATTTATGAATCTGTTGTCAGATCTTCGTTCTCAAATCGACATCTATGACGATCAGTTATTGGAGATTCTTGAACAACGTATGAAGATTGCAGAATCAATCGGAAAAGTAAAAAAAGAGAATAACATTACTATTTTACAAAGCAGCAGATGGGAAGAGATAATCAAAGGTGCGGTAGCAAAAGGTTTGTCTAAAGGGCTTAGTGAAGAGTTTATAGATTTGCTATTTAAAGCTGTTCACCAAGAGTCAATCAACCATCAGAATAAAATAATGAATGATCCTCAATAGGCTTTTTGTTTGCAGATTGTAAAAATTTAAACTACATTTGCAGTCCCAAAAATGGTACCCTGGCCGAGTGGTGAGGCACCGGTCTGCAAAACCGTGAACAGCAGTTCGATTCTGCTGGGTACCTCTAAAGTAAATTATATACTTGCTAAAAGGCTAACCAAAAAATAATGGTTAGCTTTTTTTGTGTCAAAATAAAAAAGGTCGGCCGTAAATGGTCAACCTTTTTTCTTTTATTATTTGTAAAAATTACAATTCATCAAAATCTACATCCGAGAAAGAGTTTGATTGAATATCTTTAACCTCTTTTTCAGTAATAACAGGGGCTTTTTCTTTTATGAAATCTATAATCTCTTTAAGACCCTCGGAGAACTTTTCGAAATCCTCTTTATACAAAAATATTTTGTGCTTGTCGTAGATAAACCGGCCGTCTTTGTCGACTCTTCTTTTACTTTCGGTAATAGTAAGGTAGTAATCATTGTTTTTTGTTGCCTTAACATCAAAGAAATAAGTTCTTTTACCTGCCCTTACCGGTTTGGAGTAAATGTCGTCGCCGTTTCTCTCTTGTGAATCTGAGTTTTCGTAATCTTCGAAGTACATCTTAGTTAAGTTTAAATTTCATTTACAAAGATAAAATTAATTTTTATCTGTAAAAACCTATCTTTGCAAAAATATAAATTAAAGAAATATCATATGATTAACAGAAGATTGTTGAGAATCAAAGTTTTTAAAGTACTGTTCAGCAGAGTCTATTCCGGTAAAGAATCTTATCAGGCTGCCGAGAAGGAGTTATTGTTAAGCTGTGAAAAAACACTTGATTTGTACTACTTTCTTCTAAAAATTCCAATAGAAATCAGAAAGATAGCCCAAGAGAAAATTGAATCAGGACTTCAAAAGTTTCATCCAACACCTGAGGAGGCGAATCCAAACAGAAAATTTGTCGAAAACAGATTCATTAATAAACTCGAGGATAACAAAGAGCTGAACGACTATTGTACTAAGAAAGGTTTGTCATGGCAGCCATTTACTTCGTTTCTTAAAAATTTGATGAAAGAGATTGCCACTAGAGAGTATTTTATAGAATATATGAACTCCGAATCAAACACTTTTGCTCAGGACAAAAAATTAATAGCCACAATTTTTAGAGAGGAGTTAGAAGACAATGACGAACTTTATGAAATTATTGAAGATTCTAATCTCTATTGGAGTGACGATATCGCATATGTTGCCGATGTCATTATTAAATCCATAACCCATGTATCGGAAAACGGAAAAATAAACTTTCCGGATATCTTTATTAAAGAGGAAGATGAACAATATGCATTAAGATTATTGACACACTCTATGGTGCATTTTGATGATTATGTGAAAGTTATGTCGAAATTTGTTTTAAATTGGGAACCTGAGAGACTTGCATTTACCGATACATGCCTCATTGTGCTCGGAATTTCGGAAGCAATTGCATTTCCATCTATACCGCTTAAAGTTACCATTAACGAATTTGTAGAGATTTCTAAATATTACAGTACACAAAACAGCAAAGTTTTCGTAAACGGTATTCTGGAAAAAGTGTTGTTAGGCCTCCAGAAAGAGGGAAAAATTGAAAAAACGGGCCGCGGTTTGGTAGGCTCAATAGATTAAGTTAATTTTGTAAAGAATTTAAAAAGACAGATATGAATTATTTTGTATTACTTGCAGCCCAGGCTCAAGGCGGGGGACAGTGGAGCTTCCTGATAATGATGCTTTTGATTTTTGTTGTGATGTATTTCTTTATGATAAGACCACAACAAAAGAAACAAAAAGAGTTAGTAAAATTTCGCGAGAGCCTTAAAAAAGGAGATAAAATAATCACTCTCGGCGGTATTTATGGAACTATTTCTGAAGTAAGAGAGACTACATTATTGGTAGAAATTGACTCCAACGTAAGAATTAAAGTTGATAAATCGTCGGTAGTAAAAGATATCAGCGATTTGCAAAAATAGTATTCTCCATGGCAAAGCTTTGGAAACCGGTCTTTTCATACGAGAGGGGCAGACAAATTCTACTTTTTTTGTTCTGTCTCTTTCTTGCTTTAATAATATGGACCCTACACAAGCTTTCTGAGAATCAGACTGTCTATTTGCAATATAAATTACATGTAATAACCAATCTTTCGGGAAGAGAAGCTGATGCTGTTTCTGACGAAGCCCTAGTTATAAAAGGAGAGGCTAATGGCTTCTATGTTTTGCGTAATAATTATTCGAAAAACATTCCGGTTATTTCGCTCGATATCAACAATAAGTATGTTAAAAAGTCATATGAAGGCGAAGATTTGTTTATAATAAAATCATCTGACATTTACGAAAAAGTAAGCGACTTTTTGGCTAACAATGTAAGTAACATTACAATTTCCACAGACACCCTGCATTTTAATTTTCCTAGAAGAAGTACACGTAAAGTTCCTGTTATTCCGATGATTAATAACTCTTCAAATCCTTCAAAAATTGGATTAGAGGTCAAAGTTACACCGGAATTTGTAACAGTTACAGGAACCGGAGTACTCACAGTTAAGGCAGATTCAATTTATACAAACAATATAGATTATTCAGGAATACCTGTACAAAAATCGGGAGTAGTTAAGCTTCAGACTAAACCGGGAATTAAATATTCGGTAAATGAAGTTTATTATTCCGTAAAACCGATTATAGTAAAATAGTAGTATGTTCTGTTTAGCATGCACAGGAGGAATAGGAAGCGGGAAGTCATATGTGGTTAAAATATTTTCCGCATTAGGATTCCCGGTGTATATAGCCGATGAACGGACAAAAATTCTTTATAACGAAGACAGAGATTTATTAAACAGCCTGGTAGAATTATTAGGACCCGAAATTATTATTGAAGGCATGTTGCAAAAAAGAGTAATGGCCCAAAAAATATTTTCGGATGAAGTGCTTTTATCAAAGGTAAATGAAGTTGTTCATCCTTTTGTTTTGAAAGATTTTCAAAAATGGTCAATTCAAAAAGAGAAAGAGGGTCATGAGTTAGTAATAATTGAATCGGCAATCTATTTAGAATCAAAAGTTTTTAAAGGTGTTGCCAATAAAGTGCTTGTAGTTGAGGCTCCGGAACATATTAGAATTGAGAGAGTAAAAAAAAGGGATTCGGCTACGGAAGAGATGGTCAGAACAAGGATTAATCGTCAGATGAGTGTCGCACAAATGAGGTCAATGGCAGATTATACTATATTTGCAGACGGAAAAAGAGCGGTTCTTCCTCAGGTTTTAAAATTGCTTGAGATTTTAGATATTAAAATTAACAATATTCAATAGAGTATTTATGGGCTATGGTAAGTGGATTTCAGGAGCGTTAGGATGGGCATTAGGTGGTCCTATCGGTGGGATTCTCGGGTTTGCATTAGGTTCGGTATTTGATCACAGCGAACCGGCCGGAACGAATTCAAAATATGATTCATCCGAACAGAGAAACAGTTTCCTGGTGAGTCTTTTGATTTTATCATCTGCTGTAATGAAGGCAGATGGTAAGGTTATGAAATCGGAACTCGATTATGTAAAAAGATTTATATCCGATAATTTTGGAGCCGATGCAGTTAATCAATCTTCTGTTTTTTTGAGAGATATTCTTCAAAAAGAAGTAGATATAAAATCAGTAGGAGAGCAAATACGCATCAATATGAACGCATCTGCACGATTGCAGTTGCTTCATTTTTTGACTGGTATAGCTATGGCCGACGGCCACGTGAGTTCCGATGAATTAAAAGTTTTAAGAGAGATTTCTGTTGCATTGGGAATTCCTGTTAATGACAGTGAATCGGTATTCGCAATGTTCGATAAGGGTTTGGATGCAGCTTATCAGGTTCTTGAAGTCGATAAAAATGCAACAGACGAAGAGGTTAAAAAAGCATACAAAAGGATGGCAGTTAAACACCATCCCGATAAAGTTTCAAGTCTGGGCGCCGATATTCAGAAAGCTGCCGAAGAAAAATTTAAAAAAATTCAACAAGCGTACGATACAATTAAAAAAGATAGAGGAATAGTATAATTCTTATGAAAACCAATTTACAAAAAATTCTGTCCATCTCAGGGCAATCAGGATTGTTTTTATTTATCAATCAAGCAAATTCAGGTGTTATAGTTGAGTCTTTAATTACTAAAAAGAGAACTCTTTTTGGAATGCAAAGCAGATTAACTTCACTTTCGGATATATCAATTTTTACTACACAAGAGGAGCTGCCTTTAAAGAGTGTATTAGAAAAAATGAGAGACCATCTTTCATCGGGCCAAGCTCCCGATTCAAAGTCGAATCCCGATACTTTAAAGAAGTTTTTTGAAACTGTTGTTCCAGAGTATGATAAGAATAGATTTTACACCTCTCACATGAAAAAAGTTGTTGAGTGGTATAATATTTTGAGAGAAAATGCCTCGTTGGATTTCGAAGAGAAAGAGGCTGCAAATGAGACTCCTCAAGAGTAATGAAGGTTCAAGTAATAACATTAGGTTGCTCAAAAAACAGAGTAGATTCGGAACATCTGCTTAAACAATTGTTTGCCAGTGGAATTAAAATATCGCCTGAGGGCGAAGATTTATATAAGGCAAAAGCAGATGCTATTGTTCTGAATACATGCGGCTTCATCAAAGATGCCAAACAAGAGTCAATTGATGCTATTTTTAGTGCCGTCGATGCCAAGAATCGCGGACTAGTGAAAAAAGTATTTGTATTTGGATGTCTTTCACAACGATATGCGCAGGAGCTCAGAGAATCAATTCCTGAAGTTGACGGTTTTTTTGGCTCTTTTGAAATGAATTCGGTCCTAAATGCTCTCGGAAAAGACTGGAACAGTGAGCTTAATGAGCGCAGATACCTTACAACTCCTTCGCACTTTGCGTATCTTAAAATTTCGGAAGGATGCGACAGAGTATGCTCATTCTGCTCTATTCCTCTTATACGAGGAGTGCATAAATCGGTTCCAGAAGAAAAATTGCTTGCCGAAGCCGAATCACTTGTAAATAATGGTGTTAAGGAACTTATTCTGGTAGCACAGGATACAACATATTATGGTCTTGACTTATA
>CAZOOH010000006.1:0-11664 GCA_964581375.1 uncultured Muribaculaceae bacterium | reverse complement strand
AAGAGAGCAATAACCTCGCTCATGAGTAAAATTGCCGATATTAAGGGGCTTGAGTGGTTAAGATTGCATTACTCTTATCCGGCAGGTTTCCCGGAGGATTTACTTGATTTAATGGCAAACCACCCTAAGATCTGCAAATATCTGGATATCCCTCTTCAACATATATCCGATAATGTACTCAGTGCAATGAGAAGAAATGTTGACGGGAATGAAACCAGAAGAATTGTTTCAAAATTTCGTGAAAAGGTCCCTGAAATTGCTTTGCGAACAACAATGATTGTTGGACATCCGGGTGAAGACAAACATGCTTTTAATGAGTTGATTGATTTTATAAAAGAGACCAAATTTGAGAGATTGGGTGCATTTACCTATTCTCAGGAGGAGGGCACTTATGGAGCATTGAATTTAAAGGACTCTGTTAGTGAAAGAGTTAAACAAGAACGATATGAAAAACTGATGGAGGTTCAATCCGGTATCTCTTTGGAATATAATTTGCAGAGAGTAGGTACTGAGGAGCGTGTATTGATTGATTCTTATGATAATGGAGTATTCACTGCCAGAAGTCAAAAGGAGAGTCCCGAAGTTGACGGAGAGGTTCTTATTGGTGATTTAGAAAATGTAAGAGAGTTACAACCTAAAAATATTATTGGTACATTTGTTCAGGTAAAAATAGAAAACGCGGATGAGTATGATTTGATGGCGCGTTTTGTTTAATTTAAAACTTAATTTATGAAATTACTAGAAGGAAAAGTTGCACTCGTTACAGGAGCTGCAAGAGGAATTGGAAAAGCAATAGCTTTAAAATATGCTTCGCAAGGAGCAAACGTAGTATTTACCGATTTATCGCTTAATGATACAGCGCTTGCAACAAAAGCAGAACTTGAAGCATACGGAGTTAAGGTTATGGCAATTGCGTCAAATGCCGCTAACTTTGAGGATGCTCATAAAGTGGTAGAAGAGGTGGTTAAAGAGATGGGTAGAATAGATATTCTTGTCAATAATGCTGGTATTACCAAAGATGGTCTTATGATGAGAATGAGCGAAGAGCAGTGGGATGCTGTCATAAATGTGAATTTGAAATCTGCCTTTAACTTTGTTCATGCTGTTACTCCGGTAATGATGAAGCAAAGAGGCGGCAGCATTATTAATATGAGTTCTGTTGTAGGAGTTGGCGGCAATGCAGGTCAGTCAAATTATTCTGCCTCGAAAGCGGGTATGATTGGTCTTACAAAATCCATTGCTCAGGAACTAGGTTCAAGAGGTGTTCGTTCAAACGCGATAGCTCCCGGTTTTATTTTAACTGATATGACTGAAAAGCTGCCTGAAGACGTGAGAAAAGAGTGGGCAGATAAAATTCCTTTGAAAAGAGGTGGTACTCCCGAGGATGTAGCAAATGTATGTCTGTTTTTAGCATCTGAGCTTTCATCTTATGTAACAGGTCAGGTTATTTCTGTTTGCGGAGGTATGAAAATGTAAATAGATGATATGAAAAAGATGATTTTTCGCTTATCGACAATTATTACAGGAGCTTTATTATTAAGCTCCTGTGCTCCTGTTTTTCAGGATTTTTATGTTGATGTTAAAATTCCGGGTAAATACTCTTTGCCTGTGATAGATAAGAAGATTGCAATCTTCACTGCTACAAGCGAAAATGAATTAAAAGTAACACCGTTTTATATTAATGATTCTTCTTTAATGGTCAAGTTCTCTGTCGGAATGGCCAGAGGACTTGAATCATATTTGAATTTATATGAGGGACAAATTCCGACATATTCTTTAGACGCATTATCGTTAAATCGCCCGGACTCCATTGTTTCACAAGCTCTCTTTCGTATTTCGGAATCAGATTTTGTAATATTATTGGATAACTTAATTTTCGAGGAGCCTAAATTTGAAGATCAGGCAAGATTCAAACAAGTTGTTAAAGGAAATAACATATACTATTCAGTACCCGGTTATATATCTGCCAGAGTATTCGATAAATACAATCAAAGTATTCCCCCTCTTTCAATTTCCGATACCATTTATGTAGAACTTGGTGCAGAAGATTTAGCCGAACTCAGCGAAGTGGAAGTACAAAAAAGGTTATTCAGTACAATTTCAATATCTCTTGGAAAGGAGATAGCATCTCTGATTGTTCCAAAATGGGATACCGAAAAAAGGGCTCTATTTGTGTATTATTCACCAGAATGGATAGATGCTTATAATAAAGCATATCGCTTTGATTGGGAGAGTGCAATTAAACAATGGACTTCTTTAATTGACGAAAATAAAAAGCAGATGTCTGCTGCCGCAGCATATAATATTGCTGTTTCATGTGAAATGTCTGAAAGGTTTGAACTGGCTTTGGAGTGGTTAGAATACTCTTACAAATTATATCCTTATCCTCAAACACTGCTTTATAAACAACTAATATCCGGTAAAATTGAAGAAAAAAACAAGTAAAAGTTCTGATATACCGGTTGTTAAAGAAAAACTTACAAGAAATAACCGAAAAACAATTCTCTTTAACCAAAAAGAGGTTGAGGTTATTAACTCTTTTTGTAAAAAGTACAATATAAAATCTCAGACAAAATTTTGCAGAGAGGCAATAATTTCTACAATCCTCCAAAGATTGGATGAAGATCATCCTAAACTATTTTAGATTTTAAAAAAAGGTGGGTCTGTAAGCCGGATTCTGTACCTAAAAAGGTCCCTATCATTTATCTGTTGCAGCCTACCCCCCGGCAAAGAACGAGCAGCTCTTGGCTGCCGGTATACGCGGCCTTGCTGGAGACTGGCCGTACCTCAATAATGTCGCCATTACTGACCGTGGGCTCTTACCCCGCGTTTTCACCCTTACCTCAAAGAGGCGGTTATTTTCTGTTACGGTTTGCTTAAACTTACGCCCAACTGCGATTTCCGCAGAGTCTTGCTCTTCCCAGTCCGGACTTTCCTCCCTTACAGGCGATAGAGCGACCCACCATCGGCAAAGGTATAAAAAAATGCAGATATATTTTTTTTACTATATTTGTCGAGCATTAAAATAATACTTGGGGGTGCCCGAAAGGCTGAGATTATACCCTTTAACCTGATGCGGATAATGCCGACGAAGGGAAAGCGTACACATTTCTTTATCCCCCTGCAATTAAATATTTAATTATGAAAAAATTAAGTTTATTATGCGGGGTTTTTTTATTTCCTTTTATATCCTTTGCACAATCAAAAAACACTGAAAAAGGTGAAGTCATAAAATTAGACAGTATTGTAGTGCAGGCATTCAGGGCTGGTCAGAACACACCTGTTGCCTATACACGAATATCTGCCAAACAGATAAAAGCAATTTCTCCTACAGTCTCTTTGCCGATGCTTTTAAATTCACAACCCTCTGTCGTATCAACAACTGAAGGAGGAAACGGATTAGGATACTCTTATATGAGAGTCAGGGGGAGTGACGGTTCAAGAATCAATGTAACTATCAATGGTATCTCTCTGAATGATGCCGAATCACAAGAGGTCTTTTGGGTCGATTTACCCGCTCTTACATCATTTATTGAGAGTATTCAACTTCAAAGAGGAGTTGGTACTTCGGTTAACGGTTCAGGTGCTTTCGGGGCTTCACTGAATATTCAAACATTAGCTACAGTACAGGACTCATATGGTGTTGCAGATTTTTCTTTGGGTAGCTGGAAGAATATTACAACTACTCTTGGAGGTGGAACGGGTCTTACTAAAAAAGGATTAAGTTTCGATGTAAGGTACTCAAACAGCCATGGTGAAGGTTATATCAGAAATGCCGGCGGCGATTTAAATTCCTTTTTTGCCAGACTAGGATATTATCGTAATAGTAATTCGTTTACTATTAATTATTTATATGGCTCAGAAAAAACAGGAATTACTTGGAACGGTACACCGGGTTATATGATGTCAGTCAACAGACGATATAATCCTGCAGGAGAATATTATGATTCTGCCGGAAATATTTTTTATTATGATAATGAGACAGATAACTATTTCCAAAATCATTTACAAGGTGTTTATCAACATTTGTTCTCGAAGGATTTAAACTTGTTATTTGCAATTAATTACACGAATGGTTATGGTTATTACGAGAATTATAAAAGCGGAAAAAAGTTTTCAAAATACGGTCTGCAACCACAAAATATTGATGGATCGGTTTTTACAAAATCGGATTTTATAACCCGGGCATTTCTTGACAATAACTATATTGCCTCAACCCTGACCTTGAATTATATTACCAAAAACACAACTATAGTTTCGGGGGCTTCTTATTCATACTATTTAGGAAATCATTTCGGAAGAGTGTTGTGGTCTAAATTCAATGAGAAAATTCCGGACAATTATGAATGGTACAGGAATAATGGAAACAAGTCTGATTTTTCCGTTTTTTCTAAATGGGAACAAAAGATTGGACAAAAACTTTACACTTATATCGATTTGCAATTCAGAAGGGTTAAGTATGATCTTTCAGGACGTGACAGCGACTTGTCCGGACTTAATTACGGAAGTTTTTATAATTTCTTCAATCCTAAGTTCGGCATAACATATAACATTGATAATAGTAATTCTGCCTATTTTTCTATTGCAACAGGACATAAAGAACCATCGAGGTCGGACCTTACAGAAGTTATTAAAGCGGGCGAAACTGACCGGCTTAAGAGTGAAAGGCTTATTGATTATGAACTTGGATATAAATATTCGGAAAGAATCTTTGCAGCCGGCATCAATTTTTACTTTATGGACTATAAAAATCAATTGGTTCCGACAGGAAAATTGAGTGAAAACGGTTATGTAATTAAGGAAAACGTGAGTGATTCATATAGAACCGGTATTGAAGCCGAAGCAAGTTGGATGATTCTTCCTAAACTCAAAATTGCTGGAAATGTTGCTCTGAGCCGGAATAAAATTCTTAACTATATTTCATGGACTGAGCTGTATGATAATCCTGAAGATTGGAACTATATTTCACAGATTTCCAATGTGATTAAAAGTACAAACCTCTCATTTTCACCAGGAGTTGTAGGATTCGTTTCATTGGAGTATAAGCCATCTGCCGAATATGAGCTACAAGCCAATTCAAAATATGTAGGCAAACAGTATTACGATAACTCTTCGAATGAAAATTTTTCAATTCCTGCATATAAAACTGTAAACTTGTATGCAAAGAGGTCGTTTAAATTTAAAAAGGGGAGTGAGGCAGATATATCATTATTTATAAATAACTTATTTGACACTAAATATATTTCAAATGCATGGGTTTACACTGCCAAATTTGAGGATGGTTCTCCCGATTATGTCGAAGATGGCCTATTCCCTCAACCGGGTATAAATTTTACTTTAAAACTATCTTTAAAATTTTGATATGGCACTTGAAATTTTTGGAGTTATTACCTCCCTGCTTTATTTGTGGCTGGAAATAAAACAGAAAAAATATATGTGGATTGTGGGGGCAGTATCTGCACTGGTCTACTCTGTCGTATTTGGAAGTAAGCTGCTTTTTGCGTCAATGGGAATTCAACTCTTTTATGTATTTATAAGTATTTATGGATGGATAAAATGGAGTGGGGAGGGTAATTCCGAAAATGAAATTTTCCGAAAAATAAATTGGAAACTTTTTCTCAAATCGCTGTTTATGACAATATTGATATTTCTGCTGCTAGCCTTTATTTTGAAAAGTTACAGTAGTGATCCTTTCCCGGTATTTGATGCATTACTGGCATCTTTGGGTGTAACAGCGTCAATTTGGTTAAGTAAAAAATATATTGAACAATGGTATTTGTGGATGTTGGTGAACCTGCTCTCTGCAATTTTATACAGATATATGAATCTAAACCCTACCTCTTTACTTTATGTTGTATATTTTAGCGCATCTGTTATAGGATATTTAAAGTGGCGAAAATTCAGACAGGTTTTGAATTAGATGGCAAAATATCTACCTTTGGGCACAAATTTTCTCGAATATGATATTAATAGCCGATAGTGGTTCTACAAAAGTCGACTGGAGAGTTATCTGCCGCGACGGAAGTTCTGAAGCTGTTTCGACAGCAGGTATAAATCCATACTTTCAAAGTGAGGAGCAGATTCTCGATGAACTTAGAAAAAATCTTGTTCCCTTTATTAAAACTGAAATAAAAGAGGTCTATTTTTACGGCGCAGGAGTTGCTGCCGATAAAATAGATGTGCTTAAAAACTGTTTTAATGAGTTGTTTCCCGGTGTAGTTTCAAATGCATATACCGATTTGCTGGCTGCTTCAAGAGCTCTGTGCGGTAATGAACCTGGCATTGCTTGTATAATGGGAACCGGTTCAAATTCATGTTTTTTTGACGGAGATAAGATTGTAGATAATGTTCCTGCCTGCGGTTACATATTGGGAGACGAAGGCAGCGGTGCAGTACTTGGGAAGAAACTTCTCTCTGACTATCTTAAAAGACAACTACCTTTGGATCTCTCTAAGAAATTTGATGAACAATATGGTTTAAACTATGGTTCTATTGTAGAGAGAGTTTATCGTCAGCCTTTTCCAAATCGTTTTTTAGCAACTTTTACACATTTTCTTTACGAAAACAGAGAGAATGAACATATACATAATCTGATCAAAATCGCTTTCAATGAGTTTTTTCAGAGAAATATTTCACAGTACGACTTTAAACAATATAAAATTAATCTGGTAGGCTCAATTGCATATCATTTTAGTGATATATTAAGAGAAGCTGCTTGTGAGAATGAAATGACAATAGGTAAAATTTTAAAATCACCAATCGAAGGATTGGAAGAGTATCATAAAAGTATTATAAAATGAGAGTAACAGAACAACCATCCAATTACGCAAACCTAGACAAAATGACAACTCTGGAATTATTACAAAATATGAACAGAGAAGATAAATCAGTTCCAATTACCGTCGAAGGATGCATTCCACAAATTGAATTACTTGTTGAGCAGATTGTTCAAAGAATGAAAGCGGGGGGTAGACTCTTTTACTTAGGAGCCGGTACAAGCGGAAGGCTCGGAATTCTTGATGCTTCTGAAATTCCTCCGACTTATGGTGCTCCTTTTGATTTGATAATAGGCCTTATAGCAGGTGGCGATACTGCAATCAGAAGAGCAGTTGAAGCAGCCGAAGATAATTGGGAAGGTGGATGGAACGATATGTTACCATACAAGATAGACAAAGATGATGTAGTTGTGGGAATTGCAGCATCAGGAACCACTCCATACGTTATTGGAGCAGTAAAAGAGGCAAGAAAAAGAGGTATTCTTACTGCATGTATAACATGTAATCCCGATGCACCACTTGCAAAAGAGGTAGATATACCGATTGTTGCCGTTGTTGGTCCCGAATTCGTTACCGGAAGTACAAGAATGAAATCCGGAACAGCTCAAAAGCTTATACTCAATATGATTTCCACCTCTACCATGATTAGAATGGGACATGTTAAAGGAAATAAAATGGTTGATATGCAGCTTACTAATGCAAAACTTGTAGACAGAGGTACTAAAATGATAATGGAAGAGGCGTCAATTACAGATTACGAACTTGCAAAAAGCTTGCTACTTACTCATGGATCTGTTAGAAAAGCCGTAGATTATTACTTAAGTACAAAATAATGTTTAAACCACTCTTCCCTTCCACTCTACTCCAAAATGTGGTAGACGAACTTTCGGGATTACCCGGAGTAGGAAGAAAGAGTGCACTTCGTTTTGCACTTCATCTGCTTAATCTCCCTAAAGAGAACGTTGAAAAATTCTCCGAGTCAATAAAAAAGATGAGGGCAGAGATATACTATTGCGAGCGCTGTAATATGATAGCAGATACTCCTGTTTGCGAAATTTGCAGCAATACAAAAAGGGATCAGTCCCTGGTGTGTGTCGTAGAGAGTATTAGAGATGTTTTAAGTATAGAAAATACAGAGCAATTCAATGGAGTCTATCATGTTCTTGGAGGAATTATTTCCCCGATGGACGGTATTGGCCCAAGTGATCTGACGATTGAAAAACTATTGAAAAGGGTAGCTCAAGGAGGAATTAACGAGGTATTTATGGCATTAAGCACAACGATGGAGGGCGAAACTACTGCCTATTATCTGTATAAAAAACTATCGGCATTTCCTGTAAAAATAAGTACTATAGCCAGAGGGGTTGGGTTTGGAGATGATCTTGAATATACCGATGAAGTAACTCTTGGTAGGTCTGTTCAAAACAGACAACCTTTTAAACCACTGAATATTTAATTAAAAACCAATATTATGCATCAGTTTCCGTTATCTTGGCTGTTGACAGCTTTTACACTTTATACCGCCTTGCTGTTTTTTATCTCATGGCTTACTACCAGAAAATCGGACAGCGGTTCATATTTTTCGGGAAATAAAAAATCACCTTGGTTTATTGTAGCTTACGGGATGGTTGGAACATCTATCTCAGGAGTTACATTTATCTCTGTTCCGGGAAATGTTTTGAATCAAAACTTCTTTTATATGCCTCTTGTTTTGGGATTTGTTGTCGGTTATATTGTTATAGCGCAGATTCTTTTGCCATTGTATTACAAGATGAATCTTACTTCCATTTATACATATCTTGAAAAAAGATTCGGATTTTTTACATACAAAACAGGTGCATCAGTATTTATGGTGTCCAGAGTCTTAGGTGCTGCCGTAAGGATATTTGTTGTTGTCTTGGTACTTCATACTTTTTTACCGGATGGTAAGGTCCCTTTCTGGATTGTGGCTTTTATATTTATGTTCTTTATATTCTTGTACACATACAAAGGCGGGGTAAAAACAATAATCTGGACAGATGTTTTACAAACAACTTTTATGTTGCTTGCAGTATTTCTTACAATATTTTTTGTTGCAAAGGAGATGGGATGGAATTTTTCGGAGATGGCAAGTGCTGTAGCAAACACCGATTATTCATCTTGGTTCGATATGCGTTGGAGTAGCGGTACGAATGCAATTAAACAGTTCATCAGCGGAATATTTATCACTATTGTAATGACTGGATTGGATCAAGAGATGATGCAAAAGAATCTCTCATGCAAAAATATCCACGATGCTCAAAAGAATGTTTACACAACAAGTATCACAATTGTTATTGTAAACTTTTTCTTCCTTTTACTCGGAGCAGTTTTAGCTCTTTTTGTAAGTTCTAAATTAGGTGGCATGCATGCTATTGGATTGGCAGATGCTGCTGAGCATTTTACGAAAGCTCAGACAGATAAATTATTCCCTACTATCGCAAGCTCATATTTAGGATTGGGAGTAGGACTGTTCTTTATTATTGGTCTTATTTCGGCATCGTATCCAAGTGCAGGGGGAGCATTAACTTCTCTTACAACCTCTTTCTGTATAGATTTTGTAGGGTTTAATAAACGTCCGGAGTTATCTGATTCAAAGAAATTTATTATAAGACACAGAGCACATGCCGGTTTTGCGATTCTCTTTTTTATTCTGATTCTTTTGCTATATGTGTTGAATAATCAGACAGTAATTGATTTAGTTTATATGGTTGCTTCTTATACTTATGGGCCATTACTGGGTATGTTTTTCTTCGGAATCTTTACGAAGTATGCCGTAAAAGATAAGTTTGTTCCATATGTGGCAATTTTATCGCCAATATTATGTTTCTTATTGGATTTTGCCGGTAAGCAGTTTTTGGGATTCGGTTTTGGTTTTACAATTCTTATATTTAATGGTTTCTTTACATTCATTGGAATGTTTTTACTTAGAACAAAAAAGGTAGCTTAAAATGTCATACTTAGAGATATTTCTTTTATCTATAAGTCTTTGCTTCGATACTTTTGCAGTATCGGTATCCTCAGGAATCTGCCTTCCGCAGATTCCGAGGCTTAAGTTTATAAGAATTGTTTTAGTATTTACGCTTTTTCAGTCATTATTGACTTTGTTCGGATGGATTGCAGGGAGAGGGTTCATATCATATATCAGCACTGTAGATCACTGGATAGCCTTTATCTTGTTGCTGTACATAGGATCTAAAATGGTTTATGAGAGTATTTCGAAAAAAGGTGATGAGATTTGCTCTGATTTAAGACAACCAAAAATTTTACTGGCAGCAGCATTTGCTACGAGTATCGATGCTGTTGCAGCCGGAGTTTCTCTGGCGATTATTCAGTTATCTGCATTAAAAATTATAACAACAATTTCTATGATAGCTGTTGCGACATCGGTTGCAGCAATTACTGGTATTAAAGGCGGACGCAAAATTGGTTTAGGTGTAGGAAAAAAGGCAGAATTAACCGGAGGAGTAATTTTGATTTTGTTAGGAGTCAAAATTTTAATGGAGCATTTAAATATTTTATACTAACTTTGCACAACTTTTTGAATTTTCAATTAATAGTTTATGCCTGTAAGAGTATCTGTTATACCATATCTTAACACTGTTCCTTTCCTTTACGGACTGGAGAATCACCCGATTTCCAAAGAGATCGAGCTGGATTTCTCAGTACCGTCGGCATCTGCCGAAAAGTTAATGAATGGAAGTGTCGATGTTGGTATAATTCCTGTTGCAGCCATTCCTGAAATTGAAAACGCTCAAATTATTTCTGACTATTGTATTGGTGCCGAGGGTAAGGTTGCCAGCGTTTTATTGTGCAGTGGAGAACCTCTGAATAAAATTAAGAGTATAAATCTGGATACCGATTCAAGGACATCTGTATTGCTTGCCAGAATTCTGGCAAAAAAATTATGGAATATTGCTCCTGAATATGTTTCATATAAATATGGAAGTGAGCCGCTCGATTTCGATAAATCATATGTTCTGATAGGCGATAAGGCAATGTTAAACAGTGAAAAGTTTGATTATGTCTATGATTTAGCTGAGGAGTGGATCAAATTGACAGATAAACCTTTTGTTTTTGCATGCTGGGTTACGACTAAAAATCTTGATGAAAATTTTAAATCCCGTTTTAATGAGGCTCTTAAATTAGGAGTTGAGAATATTGAACAGGCTCTGCATAAATATACTTCTGAATTTAGCTATGCTCTATCATACGAGTATCTTAAAAATAATATATCATATAACTTAAACGCCGATAAAAGAGAGGGTCTTTCTGACTTTTGGAGCCTTGCGCTCGAAGAGTTAAAATCTAAAGTCCGATGGTAGTTCTATTTTAAATCCTGATCATTCAGGTGTTAAATTAGTTACTAACCATTAAGGATTAAGTTATGCTCGAAATTTTTTACAAAAATCAGGGACAAGTCCTAACCACCGAAGACACTGCTGCATTAGACAATCTGGGGTACGATGATGTACTTTGGATTGATTTGACTTCTCCTACAGGGGACGAAAAAAGAGCAATCGAGTCTTTTTTAAATACCACACTACAAAGCAGAGCTCAAGCCGAAGAGATTGAGAGTTCATCCAGATATTCTGAAAGTGAAACGGCTATTTTTATAAATACTAACTTCTTGATTCCGGGACCCGATAATTATAATATGGAGGCAGTCTCTTTTATAATTTGTGAGGGAGTATTTGTCACTATAAGACATGTTCAGCTTAGGAGTTTTATTGATATTCAACGCAAAATGACTGCTAACTATCGACTTATGCCTACCGGCTACCATATTTTGGCATCATTACTGGAAAACAGAATCCTCGTCGCCGCCCACCTGAAGATGACCAGCAACCACCTCCTCCTCAATGTAGCG
>CAZOOH010000005.1:0-27066 GCA_964581375.1 uncultured Muribaculaceae bacterium | reverse complement strand
CGAGGGCTTTCGCAAAAGAGAACAAAGAGGTATTTGAAGAGTGGATGGGGCATGTTGCCAAATTAATTAAATCGATTGACTCTAATCACATGGTTTCGAGCGGGAGTGAAGGGAAGGTTGGTTGCGAAATGGATATTGAACTTTATGAAAGGATTCACGCTGTACCTGAAATTGACTATTTGAATATTCATATCTGGCCTTTGAACTGGAGTTGGGTGAGTAAAGAGAGACTTGCAGAGGGTATTCCTGCTGCATGCGACAGCACATCTGCCTACATTGAGGAGCACCTGGGTGTTGCTAAGAGGCTGAATAAACCGATTGTAATTGAGGAGTTTGGTTATCCGAGGGATAATTATTTATTCACTCCGGGTTCGCCTGTTGTGAGCAGAGATATGTACTATAAATTTATTTTAGACTATGTTGCACAAAGCGCAAAGAGCGGAGGGCTGCTGGGCGGATGTAACTTTTGGGCCTGGAGTGGTTATGCTGTTCCTGATTCAATAAATCCGAACTGGAAAAAAGGGGATGATTATTGCGGCGACCCTGCTCAGGAGCCTCAGGGGTTGTATTCTGTTTTCTTGGCTGATACCTCAACAGTCAAGTTGATAATTAATCAAAAATCAAAACTCTCAAAATGAAACGGCAACTACTCTTTTAACGATTTAGAAGGCGCTAAAGGTGTTGCCGCTTTGTTACTTAAAAATTTATTCTGACTTACTCTATAGCAAACCTTACCAATACTTGTTGCTCGAATCTGATTTTCTCGAATTCCATTTCCGGTAATGCTTCGTCTCCGGCTGCCTCAGTGGCTATCCCTCTTATTGATAAAGTGCTTTTAGTCAATGATCTGAATGGGTTGAACATATTATCATAATTCTGAATAAATATTGGTTTTCCCAATTTGCTGCCAAGTGTCTCTGCAAGGACGGTTGCATTTGATTTTGCTTTTAGAGCCGCTTTTGCCAGTACCTCTTCCTTAATTTTGTCCGGATTAGAGACTCCCGTTTTAGTAATTGTTACTTGTGATATCTTGATTTTTTCTGCTGCATTGAATACTCCCATAATCTGCTCAGGTGTCCTTACTTTTAGAGTATAGCTCTTTGTGTTGAGGATTTTTGCTTGTTTAAATATATAATTCTTAAGAGATGATGTAACATCTTGTATCTGCATATCTTTCTCTAAATCAATTCCAAGTCCTTTTAATGCCGTAAAGAGTTCTCTCTCCTTTTTTTCAAGCGATGATTTATTTCCGGTAAGGCTTTCATCGATAGTGACTTGCAGATAGAATTCATCCGGCGCAACCTCAATAAATGCATTTGCATTTACTTCAATGTAGTTGTTCTCGGGAGTAGATTTTATTTGGGCTTCTGCAAAAATTGGAAGTGTCGTAATTAAAAGTGTCAAAAAAGTGGTTGAAATAATTTTTCTCATAATCTTATCCGTTAAACTGTTTAATTATAATAAAACAATGTTTGTGCCATGAAGGTAAATATTTAAAGTTACGATAATCAATCTGAAAAAGAAAGAGGCTTACCGGAAAATGGTAAGCCTCGCATTTGAACAATGTATTTACTTTATTACTTAACCAGCAAATTGTTCAATATCTCTTTAAGTTTAGGATCACTTGGTCTTGGAGCCTCAATTGCGTAGAGATTCCCTTTTTTATCAAACAACATAAATCTTGGAATTCCCGTAATATTATAATCTTTGGTGATTTTACTCCATCCTGATGCAAAAATGTGAATTCCGGCGAGTTCTTCATCTTTTATCATTTGGAGCCATTTGCCTTTATCCTTCTCTTCATCAACCGATACGCTCAGGAAAACAACATCTTTACCTTCGAACTCTTTTTCCAGAGTTTTCATGAATGGGATTTGCTGTTTACAAGGTCCGCACCAGGTTGCCCAAACATCAACCAATACCACTTTCCCTTTAAAATCGCTCAGAGAAACCATTTTGCCGTTTACATCAGGGTAAGTGAAGTCTATAGTTTTCTGTCCTTCATACGCTTTAAAGAGCTCTCTTATTTTATTTTCCAATCTCTCTTTCAATGATGGAGTTACAAAATATTTTGAATATTTTTGGTTGAATTCTTCTGCTAATGGATAATCTTTGATTCTTGAAAGAGCAGATTGAGCTAGTATCTCACCCTTTTGCCTGTCAGTTGCCAATAGTTCAAATCTTTCAGTATAATCCATCTTAGTTTGTGTTTCATATATTGAAATGTACATTGATAGTAGACGTACTCCGTAAAGGTATTCAAATACATCATCATTCGGATACCTTTGCGAAGGAGCATTTAGTGATTTATAAAATTCTGGTCGTTGGCTCTTTTCAGGATGTTTCGATCGAGGAGTCATTAAAAAGTTCAAAGCAATTAAATCTCTGTCAAAATCGGCCCATTGTGCCATTTTTGAATTGAATATTTTGTTTTTGCTGTTAATAGTTTTTTTGAATGCTTCGGCAGATGTAAGAAACTTCTCAAATTCAGGAAAAAAATCTTCGAAGTTGCTCTGATTCATCATAAAATATAGTGATTTAAATCTTACAACATCTGAAATTTCTAACCATTTGTTTAAAATATTATTTTCGGGTGTATTATCGCCCACAAATTTTAAAGTCCGTTTCTCAATATTAACGTTTACTTTATCGCCCGGTTTTAAATAAATGGGGTATTGTCCTTTTGAAAAATCTTCAGATCCAATCGCATAAAACCCCTCTTTTGCTATTTTATAGAGAAATCCGAATGATCCGTCTTCGGCATAATTAGTTGTTGAAATTACTGTTGCAACTCCATCAACAATTTTTAATAAACTGATTTTTGTAGCACCTTTATCGGGTAATGAGTTTACTCCGGTAATAGATGTCATTTGAGCAAATGCAAGTATTGAGAGTAGATTTAAAAGCAAAATTGTAGTAATTTTTTTCATAAATTATTATTAATGATTTTAGTAAGTACAAGGGTAATAATTGTTGGACAGATTTGGGTATACAAACATTATATCACCTGCTCTGCCGTTTCCTTCGAAAGTATAAACCGGTGCTCCCGTAATATCACCTGTAGTAGTGAGATTAAATACCCTTACTTTATAACGAGTGCCGCTCTGAGTCGCCAACATAAAATTATTCTTAATTGTTGTTGAATAGGCAGGGACATGTTTTATGAAAGTAACAGTTTCACCGGCAGGAATTGTAAAGCTCATTGCTACATTAGCAGCACCTTTGGATGCCATATTTCTCATATATAGTTTGTTATTGTTTACAAAATAGAGAATGTCGAGGCTTTGACTTGAAGTATATGTCGAGGCACTATAAGCTAAATCAGATTGAGAGAGTGTGTCATTTATAAATTTGAGAGCAGGGCCGGTAGAGCTTGTAAACCCTTCTACTCTTGATAAAAATTTAAGAGCAGTATTTGTTTTATCCTGCATTACTGCAAAGAAATATGAGCCGGAAGAACCTTTGCTTCCCATATAGAGTAAGTTTTTATTATTGTTCTTTACAGGCATATTGCTTCCTGTGGCATTTGTAGTAGCAACTAGTTGGCTGCCACCGTAAGGCACTAATACGAATGTCGAAGAGATTTCGTCAAAACAGAGTGGTCCGTAAATTGAGTGGTTTACTGAATATTTGGATAGTCTGTATGGCGTATAATTTACATCAATTGGAGATTCTGCTCCAAACATACCTGCATTAGAAGACATAGTATAAATACTGAATGCTCTTCCTTTATTTGTAATCCAGTTACCTTGTGAATTTGCGAAAACTCTTGTTGGGGCGTAAGGTTCTACGATATCATCGTAAAACAAATCAGGAAAATCCTTAGCAATTACAGCTGTTGCAAAAATCACTGCCTTAGCATCTTCATCAGAAACAGGGAAAAGTGTTTTTGTATTTACAAATCTTGCCATCACAGGGTCATATACAGAATAGTTACTTGCAAAAGAGAGTGCTTGAGCTCTTCCTTTTAATTGTCTGCCATTAACCGATAAAAGTACATTTGGTATGACTAAAGTTGAAGTTGAATCAAATAGATCTAAATCACAAATATTATTTTGATCTTTTAGTACATACCAACCGTTATTAAATTTTGTTACAACATTTAATGTTGAAGAGAAGAAACCAGTCACCCCTGTGGTTTTATTTTTTGCCATAAATATCAGTCCGTATGTCATCGATTTTCTTGTAATCGGGTATTTTACAAGGTTCTTACCGCTTCTTTGAATTGTGTCAAGCACCGGCGCGTATCCCTGAACATTTGTCTCATAAAGAGCATAATAATATTCAAAATCGGCTCCAGGTTTATTAGAAGTTACAGTTGGTGTTATAGTAAGTGAATCAACCATTTGAACGGCATTATAAGATGTTGCAATTCCTGTAATGGTAATCACTTCTTTGTCGCTGTAATCATAGTTCCCCAAATCTTTGAAACATGAAGTAAGAACTATTGATACAAATAGTGTAAATATTATTGTAGTTTTTTTCATATTCTAAGTTCTTAGAATGTTACTAATTGGCCTGTTTCGTCTGTAAGAGGTACCCCGGGATTTGCCGGATTGCTGTTATAGATGGCAAGAAGAGCTTTAAATTTGGCTTTCCAATAAGAGATCTCTGCATAACTGGCAACCACCGGAGCTAAAAAGTCCTGATCCCATTTTAGACCGGTTTGAGCAACCATCCAGCTGTGTTTAACATAGCTGTATTTTCCCAAATAATAAGTCTCGACAGAGGTAGTCCATGCATTAGGCCTTATAAGTCTGTCGGCTATATATGCTTTTCTCCATAATTTATATGTTTCACCCGGTTTAAAATTCTCATTCTCCTCAATTTCAACTCTAAGTGTGTAAATTTTATCTTTTAACGAGGCATCTCTTAAGAAAACGATGGGAGCACTAACGTAAGTTTTGCCGGCAGGAATTACATAATGTTTATTTACGGTAGGATCTGTAAATGCCTTATAGTGCACGCCGGGTACACAGTTGTCGGCTCCTGTCACCTCTACTTGCTTCAACTTAAAAGTTCTATCTTTATTGGATGTTTTTCCCATTGTATATACATCGAAGAAGATAGTGTCCTGTGTAACCGATGCATTGTCATATACAAACGTATAAGATTTGGCAGTGTCCATTAATTGATATGTGGTATTATATACATATTTTGACGGAGGACCGAATTGAATTCTTGAATCATCGCTATACAGCATATAATCTTCATTATTACATGAATTAGCTGCCAACAATGTAATTATGCTTAATAAATAATATATTTTTTTCATTTTATAGACGTTTTAATTATTGAACAAGCTCTGTTGCAGGTAGTGGCACAACATAATTAACAACCAATGAAGAGTTATAGAAGAGAATTGATGTTTTAGCAGTATTCAATCTCTTATACATATAAAACAGCTGCCCTTCACCGTAAAACTCTTTTCTGAATTCAGTTAAAATTGCAGTTCGCACTGCAGTTGGATCGGTCGGAAGAGTTGCATTCGCAATACCTCTTGAAGCTCTGTACTCGTCCCATAAACTTTGATTAGCTCCTGTTTCAATAGCAATCATATACATTTCACTTAACCTTAAAAGAGGTATCTGCCTGTAATCGGTACTTAAATTACTTACTGTCGCAGATACAAGATATTTCTTTAAAATATGACAAGTTGAACTGTTTGCCAATGTAATCAGTTCCCATAGATTAAGTTCTCTTATATCGGTTCCGGTGTTTCCAAACATAGTTGTTTTGATGCTTGTTACAGTACTCCCTTTTTTAAGGTTACCTGTTGCAAAATTATCGGCATATTTTGTATATAGTGAATAATCATACATACAGAAAATATGTTCGTTAGGGAGGTTGTAAAGCTTATTGGTAAAATCGATTGTTGAACCTAAAACGAATTTTTTTGAACCGTCGGGATTAGTGGCATTAATTACTGCCATAGCAGCAGCATTGGCTTCGGAGGTGTTTCCGTACCACAAATTGGCTCTCGCCTGAAGTGCTTTTATTCCGTAATAATTTAACCGGATTATTCGGTGTACATAGAAATTGTCGTCAGGAATCCAGGTAGATGCTGTTGGTACTTTCAAAACCGAAAGCGAGTAGTTCAAAATAGGATCCACTGTTGCCAAAAGTTCTTCGGCGTCTTGCAGATCTTTAAAAACAGCAGCTTTGAAATCTGCGTAGGAAATAGGCGGATTAACATCTCTTGAAACAACCTTAACGTAAGGAATAGTCTTAATATCATTTACTCCTGATGCAGATGGTTGCGGTCCGTACATCCTCATCAAATCGAAATGAATATATGCTCTTAAAGCAAGACACTCTCCTTTAATCAGTTTGTACATTGAAGGAGTTTTGAAGACTGCTGCATCTTTGTCAATATTATTCAGAATAGAATTAATATTTGCAATAACATTGTACTGTTTTGCATAGATTGCATCAGTAACATCCTTGGCAAGAGTATTGGTAAACTGATGAAGGGCTAAATAGTAGGGAGCTGTTCCGCTGGTTATATCCCATGCAGATGCCATATACTCAATTGTTGAAAAAGATAAACCTCCTCCATAAAGGGTATTACTTTTCATAAGAGTATAAACACCTGCCAATGCATCTTTATACCCCTGTTCAGAAGAAAACTGCACTAATGAAGGCATTTGTGTTTCCGGATAGACTGTAAGCCAGTCGCTGCAGGAGCTCAATGTTCCTGAGATTAAAATTGTATATATTAGATTTTTAAGTTTCATTTCTTATTCCTCCACTTATTAGAAAGTTATGTTTACCGAGAAATTAAATTGTCTAGAGTAAGGGTATGTAAGCCCACGCTCAGCCTTTATGGTAGAGAGATAGAACAAATCCGAAGTACTTGCCGTGAAGAGGATATTCTCAATTTTTACTCCTTTCAGTTTAGGACTCTTCCACTCATATTGCAGGGTTACGTTTTGTCCTTTTATTAAGTTCTCTTTTTGGACAAAACGAGATGTTTTATAGGTTGTAGAAGTCACATCAAGACCTTTAAATGCTGCGATGTCGCCTGGTTTACTCCATCTGCCGTAATATACTCTTGAATCGACGTTATAACTGAAAACAGCATTTTCTACTTTATTGATGAGAGTTGTATTGTAGGCGTACCCTCCAAATTTATATCCGAGAGAAGCATTCAAGGTAAAGCCCTTATATTTAAACATGGTGCTTATTATTCCTTGAAGTTTTGAATCGGTTGTGCCACAGGCGATTATGTCTTTAGGATCCCAGATATATGTGCGATTACCAAATCTGTCTATATATACCTCTTTTCCGTTGCTCGGATCGATACCGGCTGAAGGAACTACCCAAAGTGTATTTGATGAGTATCCCGGTTTATATAAAATATTCGGAGTTGAAACCTTTGACTCTTGAATAGATTTTTGAGCATCCAATAAGGCTTGTGATACTGAAATTACTTTATTGCTGTTATGTATACCGCTCACTGTGAAATTCCAGTACATCCCTTTTGCGTTATTTTTTATAATTGAAGTTGTTACTTTGAATTCATAACCGTTATTTCTCATCTCACCTATATTCTCTATATAACTGGTGAATCCGTTTGAGGCAGGACTTGTAATAGATGAAATCAGGTCAGTTGTTTTCTCTCTGTAAACATCAAGTGTAATACCCAAACGACTGTCAAATAACTTGGTTTCGATTCCTACATTGACGTTAAACTTTTGTTGCCATTGCAGATCATTATTTCCGAGACCCATAAGTTGTGCTCCCATCCAGTTGAAGTAACGGTCATCGGTAAAATATTGATAAGTTGAAATTGCCTGATAAGCATTAAAATTTTGTGAACCGGTTGTACCGACTGATCCTCTCAGTTTAAGAAAATTGATTTTGTCAAATGATTTGATGAATTTTTCATTATGGAGGTTCCATCCGATACCTGCTGACCAAAACGGGGCAAATCTCTTATTGCTTCCGAATTGAGAAGAACCGTCTGTTCTATATGATAAATCGGCATAATATTTATTTGCGTATGTATAGTTAACGTTTGAAGTAATACCTATTGCTCTGACTTTTGACTCACTGCCCGTTGGTTTCGAACTTTGAGCATATTGCATGGCCATAGCAATAAAATCGAAATTTTCATTATTGAAACCCTCTGCTTTAAATCCGTAATTCACGGAAGAGTTCTCCCTTAAATTCAGATCAGCTCCGGCATAAATCATGTGTTTGCCAAAAGTTTGTTATAATTGGCATTCAAGCTTATATCATATTTTGATACTTTTCCTACTCCATAGTTATATGATCCTTTTCTGAAAAGATCGGCTTCGGCGTAGTTGGCAAAATCTGTATGATCACCTGGTTTAAACAAATCCGATTCTGAATTACTTTTATACAGACCCATTCTTGCTTTAAGAGTTAATGCTTCAATAGGTTTCCACTCCAAAGAGAAGTTATTTGTAATGTCAAATGAATTATCTTTATCAAATGTGTTCAGAGTAGCATTATAAAGCGGATTTGTCGGAAGAGTTGACCATCTGTTTAAATAGTCAGTATTACCCGAATATCCTAAGGTTTTAAGTACATTACCGTTTTCATCATAAGCTCTCCAGTATGGATTCATCTTTACATAATCACTGAAAGCTCCGTAAGGTGATTCCTGAGAATTGCCCATACCGATAATCAATGAATTTGTAAATTTTACACTATTTAAATAGTAGGAGAGGTTAATTGTTCCGTTAAAGGTCTTTCTGAAAGACTCTTTCATTACACCCTGTATGTTATTGTATTGGGCAGATGCGGAATATCTGAAGGTTTTATCGCCACCCTCGATCCTTAAGTTATGTTTATTGCCAAACCCTACTCTCAAAGGGATTGATAACCAATATGTATCAACACCTCTGTTAACTTCGTCAAGAATGTAGTTATAGTAGCGTGAAAGAGGCCACTGGTTTTCGGCGCGGGCAGTTGTGTAAAGTCCAACACGAAGTTCGAGGGCCAATTTATCTTTTGCGTTGAGAACATGGTATTCCGTAAGATCCGGAGTTTCAACGCTTGCATCTCCCTTGTATGTAACTCTTAATTTACCCATCGTAGGAGCTTTGGTCGAAATTACAATCACTCCATTTGCTCCTCTTGAACCATAAATTGCGGTGGCCGAAGCATCTTTTAAAATTGTAATTGACTCAACTTCGTTTTCATTCAAGTCATACATCTTTTGCAGGGTAGTCTCAAATCCGTCCAGCACAATTAACGGAGTATTCATACCTACTCTTGTTTCGTCTTTTAATTCAGAAATATTCGGTACACTTGAGTTACCTCTGATTTGAAGCTCAGGTAATCTGTTCGGATTGGAACCATACAAGTTGTTGTCAATAAGGTTAATTGTAGGGTCGATATTATTAAGCGTTTGAATTATATTTCTGCTTCCGCTCTGCATAAGCTCCTGAGCAGTAATTGTAGACACAGAACCGGTAAAACTCTCTGCCGATTTTTTGAAGATACCAGTAACCACAACGTCACTAAGTTCGAGTGAAGATAATTTCATCACTATACTCTTAAGCTTATTTAGATTTTCTATTGTGTATATTACGGTTTCATAGCCGATACACGAGAAAACAACTTGAGAGTTATTTGCAGTTTTAGAAGGAATTGAGAGTTCGAATTTGCCATTACCGTCGCTGTATGTCCCAACTTTACTGTTCGTCCTCAGATATACAGAGACTCCCGCTACCGGATCTCCCAAATCATCTTTAATTGTACCTGAAACTGAAAATTTTGAATCTGACTGCTCCTGTGGAGAAATAATCACATTCTTGTTCTCAATTTTCCAAGTCAATGAATTTCCTAAAATCGTGCTCAAAAAACGATTGAGTTCAAGACCTGATGCAGTCATCGTTACGGGCTTTAACCCCTTTATATGCTCTGCATTATAAACGAAATTCAATCCGGTTTGCTTTTCAACTTCTCTTAGAACATTCCCAACTGTTTCATTTTTGAAGTTGACACTTACCTTTAATTCAGTTTGAGCATTAATAAATGCGTACTGGCATAAAACCAAATAGACAACCAGTATCGTTTTCTTTAAATACCGGTTCAGAAGATTCTGATTACATTTCATAAGTGTTCATAGTTTAAGTTATTTATGTTTTTCTATTCGTACAGATAAAAATGATTTCCCCTTCTTGAGTATTTGAATGAAGTAGTCATCTGCAATATTCTGAATACGTCATCAAGAGGATTCTCCTTTAATGCAATTGAAGTAAATCTGAAGTTTTTAATTGCGTCGCTATCATATTCAACGTCAAAGCGATACCATCTTTTAAGGATTTTTACAATCTCTTCCATGCTTTGATTTCTGAATTTAAATACACCTTGAGTCCATAACGAATAGAGCTGAACTTCATCGGCGTATTTTACGGCTGCATTTGTGAATTTGTTGAATTTGAAACACTCACCGGCTTCGAGGTATTCAGATTCACCTGTTAATTTATTTGAAACGGCAATTTTCCCGGAAATTAGTGCAGCAGTCATACTTGAATCCTCAGGATATGATGTAACATTGAAAATCGTACCCAGCACCCTGATATCGTGTGTTTCCGTAGCTACTATGAAAGGAATCGAATCTTTTGCAACATCAAAATAGGCTTCACCCTCTAACCAAACTTTTCTTTGATTCCCCACGAATTTGAACGGAAACTTCATTTTTGATTTGGAATTCAGCTTAATCGAGGTTCCGTCAGCAAGAGTAACATTAAAAAATCCGCCGTGAGGAACCGAGATTGTTGAGTAATTTGCCGCATCTAAATCTCCGATATTTGCTATATAGTCATATACTTCTATTTTCGGCAGATATATTTCCCTGCCATCCTTTTTGTATACTTTTGCCTCTTTTGCATCCAGTTTTACCACCTCACCATTTGACAAATTGATAACAGCCATCTCTTTTCCAGGTAAGATAGGCACCCTGGAATCTCTGCTCAAATAATAATAAAATGCAAGTCCAGCTATAATTAATGGAAGGGCGAACAGTCCGGCATATTTTAAAAGCGGTCTGAAGTTTCTCCTCCTGATAGATTTGCCACGGAGAGCATTTTGTTTTTTGCGATAAAATTTAGCGCTGTACTTTTTATAGGCGTCATACTCTTCAAGCCTCTCCTTAAGAGAATCAATTCCGTATGTCCATTGTTCAAGCTCAATTTGCTCATCCTGAGTCAAATCGCCTAGATGTTTCTTAACAATAAGTTTTGTAATATTTTCCGGTAACATAATATAAGATGTGCCTATGTACTATATAGACAATTTAAGGGTGAAAAATCGTTAGTTAAAAATTGACTTTTTTTAAAAAAGTTTTTAAAAAGAGTAAAAAAAATCGAGGGCAAAGAGCCAAGTAATAAGTAAATATTTCCGCAGCGACTTTATAGCCAAATACATGTGAGCTTTTACCGTGTTCAATGAGAGCCCCATCTCTCTGGCAACTAATGAATATTGTTTTTCCTCAAGATAGACTCTCTTTAATACATCCAGAGTTTTTGGAGGAAGTTTGTCCAGTGCCTTAAAGAGAGAACGAAGTTTTTCAAACTCTTCAACAGCTTCATCGGCTGCAGTAAAATAATCATTGATATACTCACTGTCATCTTCGCATATCTTAGTCACTCCCTTTGATTTTTTTACATGATTAATTGCACTGTTGTGAACACTGGAAAAAAGGTATGACCTGGTAAATTTGCCCCCAGGTTCTTTTTCCCATAATTTCAGAAAAATCTCTTGAACAATATCTTCAGCTGCATCATAAGAATGGACAAACCGTTTTGCATAAATAACCAATAATGCAAAATATTTATCGAATAAGATATCGATTGCTTCCGATTTGTTAGTATCCATTTGTGCAAAGGTATAAAAAATAATAAAAAAAATTAAAATTCACAAAAAGCAGATAATCAGATATATATATGAGCAATTGAAGAGTTGATTTTTTTAAAAAAATGATGAAAATGATTTATGGTTTAATAATAACAATTTATTTACTTAAAAATGTAACTTTGTGTTATGATTTTTATAGATAAAATATTTGGAAAAGAGGACTTTGAAGGAGTTCAAATGTTATCGGGAGAGTATGAGAATTGTACATTTAACTTTTGTAATTTTTCTGAGCTTGATCTTTCAGGAACTATTTTTACTGAATGTAATTTTATAGGATGTAATTTAAGTCTTGCAAAACTTTACGGGAGTGCATTCAGGGAGGTATATTTTAAAGATTGCAAATTATTGGGGCTCATATTCGAAAACTGTGACCAGAAGGGGTTTGTCGTAAATTTTAACGGATGTATTCTCGATAATTCATCTTTCTACGGAATGAAATTGAAAAAAACAAAATTTGAAAATTCAGCACTTGTTGAGGTTGATTTTTCTGAGTGCGAGCTATCCTATTCAGTGTTCAGTAATTCAGATTTGAAAGGGGCAAAATTTGAGAATTGTAAATTGGAGGGAGCAGATTTTCGTTCTGCCTTGAATTATATGATTAATCCGCAAACAAATTTCATCCGTAAAGCTCGTTTTTCGCTTCCCAGTGCTCTTTCGTTACTCGATTTTTTTGGAATTACAATTGATTAATACCATAAAAATGATCAGCATTCCAAATAATTACATAGATACTTTAGAATTGATATGGAATGAATTACCTGTCAATTTTGCATTTGCGACCATGGAGCAACTTGATATCCTCTCTGATGGAATTGCAGATGAACCACACCGGCACAACTACTATACAGTTATATGGCCTACAAAATCCGGAGGGAAACATATTATAGACTTCAAGGAGTATTCTATAATAAAAGATAGAATTTTTTTCGTCTCGCCATTCCAGGTGCATCAAGTGATTACCGAGAGAGAGCCAACCGGTTTCGTACTGTTGTTTACACCAGATTTCCTATCAAAACACAGTATAAACGAGAACTTCATATCCAATTTAAAACTTTTTAAAAAGGCAGATGAAACTCCGCCGTTAGAGATTTCTCAACAAAAGTCAAATTTATTAAAAGGTTTTATAGATGAAATTTCAAATTCATTTTCAAACGGTGGAGCAATGAGTCAGGAGGTTATAGGAGCTTATTTGAAATTATTTTTAATTGAGTGCAATAACTTGTGCGACGGATTAGTTGATTCAAATACTCAAAATGTAGAGGTTGAAACGAATATTGTAAAGAGTTTTAAAGATTTATTGGAAAACAAATATCAAAAACATCATCAGGTTAAAGATTATGCCGACCTTTTAAATGTTACTCCGAATTATCTGAATGAAGTAATAAAAAATTCTGTAAACGCATCTGCCAAGGAGTTGATTCAAGAAAGGTTAATTCTCGAAGCAAAAAGATTATTATTGTTTACGTCAAATTCAATTAAAGAAATTGGTTTCCTCTTAGGTTTTGAAGACCCTTCACATTTCAGTAAATTTTTTAAGAATAACAGTGGTGTTTCTTTGCAGGAATTTCGACTAAACGGGAAAAAATCAATCCAACCGTAATTTATACATTCGATTCCGGGTTTTTTACATTGCGGCAGATACTATCATCTGCCATCTTTGCATCATAAAAAATTGAAGCAACAATGGAAAATATTTACAACAAAATAATACATAAAGCCAACTCCAGAGGTGAAGCAAACCACGGATGGCTTAAGAGTTTTCATACATTTAGTTTTGCTAATTACTACAATCCTGAAAGAGTAAATTTTGGGGCATTAAGAGTTCTCAATGACGATACTGTAGCGGCGGGAGAGGGATTCGGAAAGCATCCTCACGACAATATGGAAATTATTTCGATTCCGCTTGAAGGTGATCTTGAACACAAAGACAGTATGGGCAATACTTCTGTTATAAAATACGGCGATATACAAGTGATGAGCGCGGGAACCGGAGTTTTTCACAGTGAATACAATAAAAACTCCGATAAACCAGTCAAATTTTTACAAATATGGGTATTCCCGGACAAGCGGGGAGTTACACCACGCTATGACCAATTGACTATAGATCAGGATAAATTGAATAACAGATTTCTTCAGATTTTGTCTCCGGATGCTTCGGATGATGGTGTATGGATACATCAACAGGCATGGTTCAGTCTGGGAAGATTCGAGAAAGATTTTGAAATTGAGTATAACTTTAAAAAAGAGGGGAATGGAGTTTATATCTTTATTATAAGTGGTAATGCGCTTGTAAATAATGAGTTGTTGGAGCTGAGGGATGGTTTGGAGGTTACCGGAACAAATAAAATCGCTATAAAATCATTGGAGAAAAGTGAAATACTTTTAATGGAAGTTCCAATGTCAATTTAATTTAAAACAATATCACACAAATATTAGAAATGGAAATAACTAAGAATTTAAAATGGAGATACGCAACCAAAAAGTTTGACGCCTCCTTAAAGATAAGTAACGACAAAATTGAACAATTAAAAGAGGCTGTACAGTTATCTGTCTCATCTTTCGGACTTCAACTATATAAAGTATTAATAATAGAGAATCCCGAAATCCGTGAACAACTAAAAAAAGTTTCATGGGATCAGCCGCAAATAACCGATGCTTCTCACCTTTTCTTGTTTTGTAATTATAAAAGTTACAATGATCAAGATGTCGATAACTATGTAGAGCTTACTGCAAAGACTCAGGGTACAGATTTATCGCAATTATCGGGTATGTCCGATTACCTTAAAGGCTCTCTTAAAAATTTGTCGCCGGAAGTATTTGCAAACTGGACTGCAAAACAAACTTATATTGCTCTCGGGAATCTAGTAGCTGCATCTGCCGAACTAAAAATTGATTCTTGCCCAATGGAAGGATTTGATTCAGAGGGGTATAATAAAATTCTTGGACTGACAGAAAGAGGGCTTAATGCATCTGTTTTAGTGGCTCTGGGATATCGTTCAACTGAAGATCAAGCACAGTTCAGGAAAAAAGTAAGGAAACCCGTTGAAGTTTTATTCGAAAAAATTTAGGGTATTTCCCCATTAATTAATCTTTAATACAAAGGGAAATTTTTGAAACTTTAAAGATTAATTATATGAATACATTTGATTTTATTAAAACATTAAAAAGAGGAGCTGCTATTATAGTAATGCTCCTTTTTATCGTTCCGGTTTGGGCACAAGATGCCAACTATTTCTCTGTAAAAGGGGTAATTAAGGATAAAAAAACCGGAAAGAACCTTGAATATGTTAACGTATCTGTTCCGGGAACCGATATAGGTACTGTTACAAATATTAATGGTGAATTCCTGCTGAAAATAAAGGAATCTGTTAAAGTAAAGTCAATAGCAATTTCTCATATTGGCTATTCGACTGTTCGATTTAACGTTAAACCTGAGAATTCGGAATTGATGACAATATACTTGACTCCTAATCCGAATCTGCTTAATGAAATTACAATTTATTCAAATGACCCTCTTGCAGTAGTCGAAAGGGCAATAAAAAACATTAACAAAAATTATTCAAATAATGACAGGCTTCTTACAGGATTTTACCGGGAAACAATAAAGAAGAATCGCACCTATATAAATGTTTCCGAGGCAGTTGTGGATATTTTTAAATCGCCTTACGATCAGGGAGTTGTACGAGATAATGTACAAATACTTAAAGGACGCAAATTAATCAGCCCTGACCCTAAAGATACACTTATGATTAAATTATTGGGTGGTCCGACTCTCTCGGTATTTGTCGATATTGTTAAGAACCCCGACCTTGTTTTAGATCCAAATACTTTGAACTATTACAGGTTCTCTATGGCAGATGCTGTTATGATTGACGACAGAAGTCATTATGTGGTTAATTTTGAACCAAATATCACTTTGGAATATGCTCTCTATTATGGAAAATTATACATAGATAAAGAGACATTCAATATATCAAGAGCCGAATTTAATCTTAGCATGGACGATAAAAACAAAGCAACTCAGGCAATATTACGTAAGAAACCATTTGGACTCAGATTTAATCCGGAATTAATTTCATTTCTTGTAAACTATAAAACTGTTGACGGACGTTCACGACTTAATTATATAAGAAGTGAAGTTAAATTCAAATGCGACTGGACCAGAAAATTGTTTAAAACTAATTATACAATTGTTGCAGAAACTGTTATTACAGGCGTAAAAGATGAAAATGCACTAAAGATTCCTTACAGAATGGCCTTCAGAGAAAATCAATCTCTTTCCGACAAGGTCAGCAGTTTTACTGATCCCGATTTTTGGGAAGATTATAATATAATTGCACCGGACGAATCATTGGAAACAGCCGTGAACAAGCTGAAGAAAGCAAATGTTCGAGCCGGAAACTAATCCCTGCAAATTAATCGTAAGTTGAAAATCAAATTTGTATCTTTGAACTATGCTGAAGGATTTACAACTTGCGAGAAATATAAGGAACGGGGATATAAAAGCTTTTGAATTTGTATTCAGGCAATTTTATACCCCGCTCCTCTATTTTGCAACTGGGATTACCGGCAGGAGCGATGTGGCAGAAGAGATTATTCAGGAGTTATTCTACCAATTGTGGCGAGATCGTGAGTTTATAGATATTAGAAGTTCTTTGAAAGGATATTTATATACTTCAGTAAAAAATAGTGCGTTGCAATATTGTAGAAGAGAGAATTTGGGCACAAAATATTCTGAATATTCCAAACAAGAGTTGGCAGTTGAATCTAATCCGCTAAATGATTTAGAATATAAAGAGATTGAAGAGTTTGTAATAAGGGCTTTGGAAAAAATGCCCCAAAGGAGAGCCCAAATTTTTAAAATGCACCGTTTTGAAGGGAAAAGATATTCCGAAATTGCCGAAGCATTTTCACTGTCGGTTAAGTCGATAGAAGCAGAAATGTCTAAAGCGATTAAACAATTAAGAGAGTTAATAGAGTAGTAATTGAATATATTTAATGAACAAAAATAGTAACATATATAAAGAGGAAAAGGAAGCGAATCTGAGAGTAGACAAAGCCTGGAACCTTTTAAAAGACAGGCTTGAGGCAGATGGTCTTGTCGATAGTTCAGATGTGCATGAAGAGCCATTTTTTGAACATACCGAAAATCTGCACTCTTATAAATGGAAATTTGCTTTTTCCGGAATTGCAGCCAGTTTTTTTGTGTTGTTGACAATATCGATATTATTGTTCAAGTCAATCTATACTGTAAAAGAGGAGAGTATCGATATCAAAAATTCAGAAGCAAACTCTACCTATGTAACAACCTTAGAGGATGGCTCTACAATCTTTTTGGCAGGAAAGGCCACCCTTACAAAACCGAAGAATTTTGGCAAGCTTCGCAGAACAACAAAACTCGAAGGAGATGCTTTTTTCGATATCGCCAGAAACACTTCCAGACCATTTGTCATTGAGACAGCTCTTGCAAAGATTGAAGTTTTGGGAACAAGTTTTAGTGTAAATGACAATATGGTTTCTGTCAGGAGCGGGAAGGTCAGAGTATGGCTCAAAAAAGGTGGAGCAAGCACAACCCTGGTTGCAGGAGAGGCTGCCATTTTAGAACCGGGCAATCTGAGGACACTCTCAGGTATTCAATCTGACTCGTTATTGTCAAGGTATACCGAAAGGATGCATTTTAAAGATGAAAAACTGATAAACGTTATCAATGTAATTAATAAGAACTCAACTCATTGTAATAAAATATCATTAGACAACGGGCTAGACGAAAGAGTGTTAACTGCTACATTTTTAAACGAAAATTGTGAATCTTACGCAAAATTAATTTGCATTGCACTCGATTTGAAATATGATGTTACGGATAAAGAAATAAGGATTCATCGTTAATTATCATGAAAAGGTGGTCACAATTTATGTCAAAAATTGCATCTGCCGTAATCGTTGCTTTGAACAGAAAGTCCCGGTTTCTGTTACTTTCAGTCATATTCGCAGTTATTGTCACCTCACTTTCAGGGCAAAGTTTGCAGATACGTTTTCCTAAGAGCAGAGAGAGTGTTTATAAACTTTTATCGAGAATATCCGATCAATCCGGGTATCTTTTTATTTATGACAGCGAAATAATTGATAACAGGAGAGTAGTAAAAATCAAGCCCGGTTCTTATTCATTCGAAGAAGCCGTAAAGTTGGCAGTTGCAAATGATGAAATTGCAGTTAAAACTGAGGGTAAGCATGCATTGCTTTACAAAAAAGAGGAACTTATTATTTCAACCCTGCCACTTTCTGATAACATAAATAAGAGTAAGGATAGCGTTAAAACAAGCGTAGATTCGATCCTTTTTTTTACAGTCGAAGCTACACTTACCGATAAATTAACAGGAGAACCAGTTGTTTTTGCAACAATCAGTGTCCAATCTTCTTCCATAGGAACAGTTTCAAATTTAAACGGACACTTTAAAATGCAACTGCCTGACTCCCTCGAAAACAGAAGTATCAGGATTTCTCATTTAGGTTACCAGAGTGTAGAGATACCCCTCTCTATGTTAGCAGGCCAGAATATTACTTACAGCCTGAACCAAAAAGTTGTGCCTTTGCAAGAAGTCGTCATAAGAGTGGTAGATCCGCTTAAAACCGTAAAAGACATGATAGCCAAAAGAGCATTAAATTATGCTCATGATCCTGTAATGCTTACTATATTTTACAGAGAGGGGGTAGAGTTCGGTAAAAATATCAATCTGACGGAGGCGGTTTTGCAGATTTATAAAACCGGATACAGGAACCCGGTTTCAAGCGAACAAGTTAAGCTTTTGAAAATGAGAAAAGTGAGTAATCCTGGAGTAAGAGATACTCTTATGGCAAAAGTTAAATCCAGCATATATTCATTTCAACAGCTCGATATAGTTAAAAATCTTCCTGATTTTCTCGATCCTGACTATATTCAGCTGTATGATTTCAGGCACACAGATATAACATCGATTGACGGAAGAAGGGTATTGGTTATTTGTTTCAGACAAAAACCCGAAATTTATGATGCCTTATACGAAGGAGAATTATACATAGATGCCGAAAGTTATGCCTTAATTAGAGCAAAATTTAGTCTAAATACTGAGTTTATAAAAAAGGCGGCAGATATTTTTGTGGTAAAAAAAGACAGGATGTTAGATGTAGCACCCGAAAGTGTTAGTTATGATGTAGATTATAAACTTTACAACGGAACATACTACATAAACCATATAAGAGGCGATCTTAATTTTAAAATAAGAAAACGATGGAGAATGTTCAGTTCAAAATTAAAAGTATGGTTTGAAACAGTCAATTGCAACACTTATACAGGTAATACTCCCACACCTTCGGAACCCGGTATTTCCGGATTGAAACAGATTCCTCCTTCTGAGAGAATCTCTCCAAGGGAGATTCTCTCAGAAACTACATTTGTTTATGATCCCGACTTCTGGGGGAACTTAAATGTAATAATGCCGGAATATCAAATCATTGATCTTATAAAAAGTAAACTAAAATAAAAAGAGCCGCCTTTTGGCGGCTCTTAAAAGTAATATTTAAAATCTCTTTCTCGGAGTATATTTAGTATGCAGTAAGTGGTGTGATTTTTCACCGAGAGGAGCACCCAGGAAGTCGGCATATATCTTTACAACCTCAGGATTTTGATGAGATTTTCTCAAAGGCATACCTGAATCTTCGGCATAAATTGCCTGTGCACGTCGTGCTCTAATCTCAGGATTGGTTGGAATTGGCTGACCTCCGCCCCCAAGACATCCTCCGGGACAAGCCATAAACTCAATAAAGTGATAGTTTGCCTTCCCGGTAGAAACGGCCTCCATTACAGTATGAGCGTTTGCCAACCCGTGAGAAATTGCACATTTGAGTTCAACGCCATCAAGAAATGCCCACTCTTTAAGCGGTTTTTCGATTTTAATGGTAGCCTCTTTAATTCCATCCATTCCTCTGACCGGTGTTATATCCAGGTGCTCGAACGGAACCTCTCTGCCGGTAACTAATTCGTAAGCAGTTCTTAATGCAGCTTCCATAACCCCTCCTGTTGCACCAAAAATAACACCTGCTCCTGTTGATTCACCCATCAATCTGTCATAGTGCATATCTTCGAGCTTAAGGAAATCAATTCCAGCCTGTTTTATCATAATTGCCAACTCTCTTGTTGTAAGAACATAATCGACATCTCTGAAGCCGCTGTCATGCATCTCCGGCCTGCTTGCCTCAAACTTTTTGGCGGTACAAGGCATTATCGAAACCGACACGATATTTTCGGGGTCGATATTCCTTGCTTTTGCATAATAAGTCTTTACCAATGCCCCGAACATCTGCTGTGGAGATTTACAGGTAGAGAGATTATCTAGAGAATTCGGATACATATGTTCTATGTATTTTATCCAACCGGGAGAACAAGAAGTAGCCATAGGTAATTTAACAGAAGGGTCTTTATCGACCAGCGCTCTTTTAAGTCTAGTCAGCAACTCTGTTCCCTCCTCCATTATTGTAAGGTCGGCAGTAAAATCGGTATCGAGCACGGTATCAAATCCTAGTTTCTTTAATGCAGATACCATTTTTCCGGTAACTCTCGTTCCAGGATCGAATCCCAACTCTTCCCCTAACCCAACTCTCACTGCCGGAGCTGTTTGTACAACAACATGTTTGCTGCTGTCGGCTATAGCATTCCAAACTTCTTCAATGTAGTTTTTCTCAGTTAATGCGCCCGTAGGACAGTGGTTTACACATTGGCCGCAATTTGTGCAAATTACATCCATCATAGATTTTTCAAAGAACGTTGTAACTTTTGCGTGTTCTCCTTTGTGAGCCATTGTGAGAGCATAAACACCCTGAATTTCGGCACAAGTTCTGACGCATCTCTGACATCTTATACATTTACTGTCATCTTTGATGATAGAAGGAGAGTACATGTCAATAGAATACTTTTTCAATGGTGCAAGGTGTATAAAATCCTGATGAAGAATCTTAAATTCAGAAGCAAGAGTTTGCAATTCACAGTTGCCGTTTTTATAACAACTTGTACACTCGGCATTGTGTTCTGAAAGGAGTAGTTCAATAATATTCTTTCGGGAATTTCTTACTTTAAGAGTATTGGTAAGTATATCCATACCCTCTTCACATGGAGTCGCACAAGAAGCTGCCAAACGTTTTTGACCGACAATTTCGACTACGCAAACCCTGCAGTTACCTGCAACACACAAGTCTTTATGATAACATAATGTAGGAATTATAACTCCTACGGCTTTTGCCGCATCGAGAATCGAAACACCTTTCTCGACTTCAACCAAAGCACCGTTAATGGTAATTTTAAGTTTATTTTTCATACTCATTCTCTTTGGTTGGTTAATAAATCATCTCCTCTCTGAAGTTTTCGACAATCGACGAGAAAGAATTACCTACAGATTGTCCGAGACCACATTTTGCAGTTATTTGCATAGTTTCGGCCAGTTTAAGTAATTTGTCAAGATATTGAGCATTCTTTTCTCCTCTCTTAACCGCCTTAATTCCTAAAAGTAGTTGTTGACAGCCTACTCTGCATGGAGTACATTGACCGCATGACTCCTCTGCGAAGAAGGTCAAGTAATTGTCGAGTACATTATACATTGAGCGGGAACTGTTGAATAACATCATTGAACCACCTGTAGGAAGCGAAATTCCAACCAATTTTCCCTGATAACCGATTGCAGTTTCCGGAAACTTTTTTCTTGGAACCAAAAAACCTGAAGCACCGCCTACTTGAACGGCTTTAGTGTCATCATCGCCGAACTCTTCGACGAAATCTACAAGGCTCATACCCAGTTCCAGTTCGTAGATTCCCTGTTTTGGAGTATCCCCTGAAATTGAAAACAGTTTAGAACCTCTTGAATATTGTACACCTAAATCATAAAATCTTTTTGAACCATATTTGAATATAGTATATGTATGAGCAAGTGTTTCAACGTTGTTTATTACCGTAGGTTTTCCCATGTAACCGAACTGAGACGGATATGGAGGTTTATTTCGAGGTTCTCCTCGTTTACCCTCCATTGATTCGAAAAGTGCAGTCTCTTCTCCGCAGATATAGGCTCCGCTTCCCATAAAAATCTTTATAGTGAATGCGAAATTTATCTCTTTGCAAAAAGTTTCAAACTCTTTTATTGCCTTCTCAAGTTCCGGTTTTAGGAATGAATATTCACCACGCAGATAAATATATCCCTCTTTGGCCCCGACAACATATCCGCAAATTGCAATTGCCGTAAGAACTTTGTACGGAACTCTGGACAAAATTTCTCTGTCTTTGAATGTGCCAGGTTCTCCTTCATCGGCATTACATATTACATATTTTGTATCACTTTTTTCTTCGGCCGAAATTTTCCATTTCAAGCCTGTAGGGAATCCTGCACCACCCCTTCCTTTAAGCTCCGAACTTATAAGTTCGTTAATGAGTTCCTGAGGTGATTTTGCTATGCTTTTTTTAAGCACGTCTTCCCAGTCATTATCATTTTTAAAAATGAAATCGACTCTCTTTAATGCATAATTAGTTGACATCAGGTTCGCCCTCCCTGCGATTAAGATAGCTTGTAAGAATTTCCCTTACTTTTTCGGGAGTCAATTCAGTATAGACTTCGTTATTTATAAGCATTGCAGGAGCTTTATGACAAAACCCCAAACAGTTTGTTTGTACCAGGGAGAAATTATTGTCGGCAGAAGTCTCACCAACCTTAATTTTTAACATATCCTCAATTGCTTGAAGGATAAGTTTTTCACCTTTCATTGAACAGGTGATTGTTTTACAAATGCGGATTACATACCGCCCCATTCTCTTATGTTCCAGGAATGAGTAAAACGTAGCAGTTCCGTACACCTCAGTAGCAGAAAGATTTAATTCCCGTGCAATCTCAATCATTGAGTGCTCGGAAAGATATTTTTCTTGTTCAACTACCCCCTGAAGTATCGGTAACAGGCTCCGTCTCTCGTGACCATGCTGTTTAGCAAGATCTTTGACAAGTTCGTTAACCGGTTTCATTAAATTTTTTGATTTTGTGGAAAGTGTAGATAACACATCCTCAGATAATCTAACTCTCTTGAAATTTGAGTTTTATCTAAAGCCGGAATCCCATTTGAGGCGTTTTATTTATAAACAGCCCGTCATTACGGATTCGTGTCAATACCAGAACAAGCCTATTTTCCCGGACACTATGCCCGTTCCTCGCTTAGCTTAAGTTATAGTTAGTAATTATGGTAAAATTATAAATAAAATGGATGTGATACAAATATACAGGCTTTAAATTTCAATTAAGGGTAATTATAAAATCTCTGTAAGTAGATTATGGATTTTTTTATTTTGAAGAGATTTCTACCTGATTCGATAAAATTATTAAAAAATCTTTTTCTGAATCGACTGATGTTTTTATTCAAAAATATTCACTTTGTAAAGGTAAAACTGAAACATTTTGCCATTTTCTCTCCTCAAAACGACCTCTACATAAACTTTACATAAAATAAAATATTTTTCAATTTACTGATAAAAATACACTACATACAAAATGTAAATATTTAAAAAAAAGATAAATAAAATATATAATACCTCTACATATTCTTTTCTCTTACAAGCGCAATTTTAGCTGTAAACTTAATTTATATTATAATATTTAACATTAACTTGCAGTAAATTTAAATTGAAGGTTATGTTATTTACAAAAGCTAATAAATCGGTAGAGTTGATTGATCAATTTCTGAATTGTGTAGATCAAAGTTTACTCTTGTTTAAAGAGGGTGTAAAAAACTACCTTTACTCGAATACGGAGAATTTTAACGGTAATTTGCAGTCATTGGCAAACTCAGAAATTGAATCCGACAAATTAAGGAGGAAGATAGAAAATACCATGTTCACACAGTCTCTTATGCCTGAATTAAGGGGGGATCTTATGAGATTATTGGAAGAACTTGATAATATTATTGACCAGGCAAAAAAGAATCTTTTCCAGTTTGATGTTGAAATGCCTCATTTCCCAACAGAATTAATTCCGGATTTTATCCGTCTGACTCAAATTTCGGTATCTGCAGCTGAATCGGTTATTCCTGCGGCCAAATGTTATTTTACCGATCCCGTCAATGTAAATGAAAAGATTCACAGAGTCTATTTTTATGAAAAAGAGGCTGACCTTTTAGCAGATATTATAAGAAGAAGAATATTCAGAGAGATGAATGATTTGAATCTGAGTGAAAAGTTCCATTTAAGATATTTTACGTTACATATTGAGATTATCTCTGATACTGCCGAAAAGGTAGCAGATTTACTTTCAATTATGGCAATAAAACGAATTGTTTAAATGTTGCTGCTATTATTCATATCGAGCGGCCTGTTCCTGGGTTGGTCATTGGGTGCCAATGATGCAGCCAATATATTTGGCACAGCCGTTGGTTCACGAATGGTTAAATTCTCAAAGGCGGCACTTATTGCAAGTATCTTTGTAATAATAGGTGCTGTTCTGCAGGGTTCAGGTACTACGGACACCCTTTCCCAATTGGGTTCGGTAGATGCTCTGGGGGGTGCATTCACTGTAGCATTATGTTCTGCAATTGTTGTTGCTTTAATGACCCGATTTAAGCTGCCTGTTTCAACAGGTCAGGCAATAGTGGGTGCTATTATGGGATGGTGTTATTTTACATCTAATCCTGTAGACTATTCTGTTTTATCGGTTATAGTTAGCAGTTGGGTTGCGGGTCCTGTACTTGGAGCAATATTTTCGGCATTGTTATATCTGTTGTTGCGTCGTTACATTAAAAACACAAAAATCCATTTATTAAAACTGGATTCAATAATCAGGATGTCTTTGATTGTTGTTGGTGCATTCGGCGCTTACAGTCTGGGTGCAAACAATATAGCTAATGTCATGGGTGTTTTTGTTAACACTGTTTCGTTTTCAATTAATATCGGTACTCTCACAGTAAGTTCTGCGACAATTTTGTTTTTTCTCGGTGGCCTTGCTATTGCTGCCGGAATTATTACTTACAGTAAGAAAGTGATGGAAACAATAGGTACCGGTTTGCTTGCAATGACTCCGGAGAGTGCGATTGTTGTGGTTTTAGCCCAATCGCTTGTATTGTTTATTTTCTCTTCAACTTCGTTATCCAACTTTTTTGTAAGCATTGGTCTTCCTCATATCCCGATGGTTCCTGTATCAAGTACGCAGGTTGTTGTAGGGGCGGTACTTGGGATTGGCTTTGTCAAAGGAGTGCAGGAGATTAAATTTAAGATGTTGGGAAGTATTATTGTCGGATGGATATTGACTCCAATTTTGTCGGGAGTGGCTGCATTTTTCAGTCTTTTCTTTATGCAGAGTGTATTTGGTCTTACTGTTACTAATAAAACCGGTTTTAAAAAGGATATACTTTCTTCTCCTGAACTATCGGTACCTCAAATAAACGTACCTGTTGAGACCAGTAATTTGATTATATCAATTCTCTTCTTCATTTTTTTACTTGCAACACTGATACTTCTGTTTATATATCTGCGCAGTAAAGCGAAATTAAATGAGAAAGAGAAAAAGTGGACTGAACTTGTCAACTATTCCGATATGCAAAAATCTCTGAGCGATATGGAGGTTAATACAATCCAGATGGAGAATCATGCTCTTATTACTCGGTTGGAGGAGAAGAGAAAAGAGCTGATAACCTATTCATTGAATATCGGAGAACAGAGACAACTGTTGAACTCAATCTGCAAAACTCTTGAAAATGCAATAGCGACAACTAATGAAAAGGAGAAAAATGATATTCTTAAGCAGGAAATTAACAGAATAAAACAGAAAATGAGTTTTACCGATGAGATTGAACTTATTTACTCAAAAGCTGAACAGGTTTATACCGATTTCTCCGAAAGACTCTCGCTTAAGTTCCCGAATTTAACAAACCAGGAAAAGCGCCTTATGGTATTGTTAAGAATTGGTTTCTCCTCAAAAGAGATTGCTCCTATTTTAAACATATCGCCTAAGAGCGTCGAAATAAGTCGTTTTAGACTACGAAAAAAATTAAACTTAAACAAAGATGAAAATTTAGTAGATTTTGCTAAAAACATGTAACTCTAAAAACATATTTAATATGAAGAAATTATTTTTTACATTAACATTATTTGTTCTTGCGGGAGCAATTAATGCTCAAGAGGCCTCTAATCAGGATATCCGTTTTGACCAATACGGTAAACTGGTTCAAAGAACTCCGCTTCAAGCTGAGATGCGTAACGGAATTCTTGTATTTGAGTCTAAAAATCAGGACTATAAATTATGGTTTGACATTCGTGTACAGGCTGATGCACAGGCAATATTCAATGCCGATTTAAATCCTATGGGTAACGGTGCTTCAATTCGTCGTGCCAGATTTGCCGCAAAAGCAAATCTTACTAAAAATTGGTATGGAGAGATTGACCTCGATTTTGCTAATGGTATTCTCGAACTGAATGATGCAATTATCGGGTATGATTTTCTAAATGGATTATCTACCCGTGTGGGTAACTTTAAAGAGCGTTTCTCAATGTCTCAAACTGCGTCTTCAAGATATCTAAACTTTATGGAACGTTCTATGGTTGTAACTGCATTTGCACCTTCACGCCATATAGGATGGGAAGTTGCTTACAGCGGTAAAAAATATCTGGCAGTTGGAGGAATTTTCTTCCAGGAGATTGAAGATGCCGAAATGAGAACATTCTCCGAAGATAATAATAAAGATTATGGACGTGACGAAGGTGTATCATATGCATGTAAATTTGTATATCAACCATTTGCTCTAAAAAAAGATCTAGGACTTCATATTGCCGGAGCATATTCATACAGAACTCCTAAAACCAGCGTAGATCCGGGCGAATACGGTGGATTCCGTTACAACACAAGATCATTAAGCAGTATTAATCGTAAAAAATTCCTCGATACCGATGTTGTTCCTAATCTCGATCATGAACAAAGAACAAATATTGAGTTAAGTGCTTGGTACAAAGGATTTGGTTTGCAAAGTGAAATAATCAGCAATTGGGCTTATATTAAAAACGTATCTGATCCTTACAGGTTTGGCGGTTTTTATATTCAGGGAGTTGCTTTACTGTTTGGCGGAAGACAAGCTTATATTAAATCAGAAGGTGAATTTACCCAACCGGACAGAGGTCGTAAATGGGGCGAT